>JBILLF010000028.1:0-21445 GCA_044376225.1 Patescibacteria group bacterium
GTTCGAATGTGCCGCAAATGCCAAGAACGTCGCCGGTCTGCGCCAGCAGCAGCAGTTCGAGCTGATGGACAAAAACCCGAAGCACGTCATGGACACCACCTACATGAGCTACCTGACGCGTTCGGCCGGATACTTTGAGCGCCTGCGCAAGGTTTCAGCACGCTACAAGGACGACTTCGGTGTGATCGCCGACCTGGCTAACACGTACGAGGTGCGTAAGGACGTTGCAAAGGTCAATGCCCTGATCGGCGAACTTGAGGCCCTTGAGGTGAAGTACGCAAACGATCCGAACTACTACCGCGTCATGGAAGGCCTATACGCACGCAATAAGATGATGGACAAAATGAAAGATGCACAAGCAAAAGGGGCGAAGATCAATGGCAAATGACCAGAACGAACAGCAGCAGCAGATGACTATCGAACTCGGAGAAAAAGAAGCCGAGGGCATCTACTCTAATCTTGCAATCATCTCGCACTCGCCAGCCGAGTTCGTGGTGGACTTCACTCGGATCCTGCCCGGCGTGCCGAAGGCCCGTGTGCATGCTCGGATCGTAATGACGCCACAGCATGCCAAGCTGCTTCTTCATGCACTTGCTGACAACATCGGTAAGTATGAGAACCAGTACGGTGAGATCAATGTGGATGGCCAGCACAATCCGTTCCCGCCTGGAGTAACGAATATCAACTGAACCTGTGTATATTTGCCGTTCATGTAAAAACGAACGTCATCACACGACACGTCGAGAACACCTATGAAGCGTACCTACCAACCAAGCCGCCGCCGTCGCGTCAACGCGCACGGATTCCGCGCTCGCATGGCCTCGAAGAACGGCCGCAAAGTACTGTCCCGCCGTCGTGCAAAGGGTCGCGCACGCATCGCCGTCGGGTTCGCCCGTTAACGATACCACCGCCGTGCTCGGTAGCCGCATCAGTTGCAGGCCGCTGAAGGGCTTTGGAGCATTCGAAGAGATTCTTCGGTCCGGACGTCGTGTCACGTCCGGACCGTTGTCATTAACGGCCGAATCGAAGCAGCCATCCATCGACTCCGCCGCACCGATTTTGGTTGGGGTGACGATCGCCAAGCGAATTGCGCCGCGCGCCGTCATGCGCAACCGCGTCAAGCGACTTCTCCGCGAAAGTGCTCGACAACAGGTTTCGGTGCGTACGCACGAACTTCATGAACTCGGCATCGGCCGACTGATTTTCATTTGGCGTCAGGCTCCATCATCACCGATGAAACTGCGTCTCGCCGACGTTGCGCCTCATATGACCGAAGCACTTGACAAGTTGCTACGTCAGGCCAGCTTGAACCCAGGGGGGCCAGTTTGACCAATCCTGTTTCGCTGGTTCTGATCGGTTTCATCCGACTATACAAAGCGCTCATTTCGCCGTTGCTTCCGGCATCGTGCCGGTTCCAGCCAACCTGTTCAGTCTATGCTATTGAGGCCATCCAGAATCATGGTGCCCTGCGAGGTTCCATTCTGGCAATCAAACGTATCGGCCGCTGCCATCCGCTCCACCCCGGGGGCTATGACCCGGTTCCTCCGAATCAACGGTCGTAGTCATTGGTAGTGCGGGTGGGGCTCCACCCTCCACATACAGTAGACCCAAAACTCAAAACCCAGAACCCAGAACCCAAAACCCAAAACCCGAAGCATGGACCGTCAATCAATCATCGGCATCATTCTCATCTCCCTCGTCGTGGGGATTTGGGTCTTTCTTCAGCAGCCTACAAAGCCCCCTGTGGCCCAACCCAAGGGTAAGGTCAGTCAGGTGCAGACCATAGCCTCGGCCTCGGGTGGCGATCGGTCTCCGGTGCAGTTTGTACCGACACCGACGCGTATGCTTACGGTTGTGACTCCGCTGTACACCATCCGTCTGAGCTCATTCGGAGCCACGGTTCGCTCGTGGAAGTTGATGAACTACAAGCCGTGGTACCGGCTTGAGAATCCAGCTGCAGTGGTTGATGTTGTGCAGCCCGGCGCGCATGAGTTCGGATTCTGGTTCCTTGCCAAGAGCGATACCGTTGGCGCAGCGGGAGTCATCGACACGGTCAAGGCCAAGGACGTTCCGTTTGCATTTGATGTAAGCGGTGACCGTGTGGATGTCAAGTCCGGTGACTCGGTGGTGATTACCGCAACTGCGACGACTGCCTTTGGCGGGAAGATCGTCCGCACCTACCGTTTCGCAGCTGATCATTACGATGTGGTGGCCGGACTTCAGATGACGGGCTTTGATCCTGTCCTGCACAAGCGCGCACGCACGGTGCACCTTGAATGGAGAGGTGGAATCCGATACCAGGAAAACAGCAGCGTCGATGAGTCGAACAACGCTGTTGGGATCATCTCCGAGGCCGGCAACATCACTGAGTTCGAGGCTGAGTCGTTTACGGATACGCGGCGTGACACCTCGAAGGGTGCTGTGGACTTTGTTGCGACCCGCTCGAAGTACTTTGCCGTTGCAATGCTGCCCGAGTCCGGCTTTGCCGGAAAGGCTACCGTTAGTGGGATTAAGATTGGTCTTCCCAAGGAAGGCATCATGGAGCGGTATGGGCTTGGCCTGCAGGTGCCCCTTGCTGATGGACAGGGCGGTGTAACAACGCGCCTCTATGTGGGACCTATGCAGTACGATACCCTCAGCACGTACGGTTTGACTGGTATCATGAATTTCGGCTGGAAGTGGATTGTCAAGCCGATCGGCGAGTATTTCATGTTGCCGACGCTGAAGCTCATTCACCTTGGCATCCCCAACTACGGTATTGCCATTCTGCTCTTTGCTCTGCTGATGAAGGCCCTGCTTTATCCGCTCAGTATTGGCCAAATGGAGTCAGCCAAGAAGATGCAGCTCATCGCGCCCCTTATCAATCAGGCTCGTGAGAAGTACCCGGACGACATGCAGCGCCAGCAGCAGGAGACCATGAAGATCTACTCTGAGTACGGAATTAATCCGGCAGGGGGCTGCCTGCCCCTGTTGCTGCAGATGCCGTTTCTTTATGCCCTCTACTCGGTCCTGAATCTCAATATCGATCTGCGACAGCAGGGCTTTCTGCCAGTATGGATCACGGATCTAAGTGTTCCGGATGTGATCCTTTCGCTGCCGTTCAAGCTGCCATTGTTTAATGTCGATCACTTCTCGGGTCTGGCACTGCTGATGGGAGCTACGATGTTCATCCAGCAGAAGCAGGCCATCACCGACCCTCGGCAGAAGGCCATGGTGTACATGATGCCTATCATGCTGACGCTCATGTTCTCTTCCTTGCCATCTGGTCTGAACCTCTACTACTTCGTTTTCAACGTCGTGGCCATCATCCAGACCGTCTGGCAGAAGAAGTTCTCGAAGAAGCAGCTAACTCTTGCCGACCTTAAGAAGATGCCCAAGAAGGAATCCTGGCTCCAGAAGAAAATGCGTGAGGCTCAGGAAATGGCGGCAGCGCAGGGTAAGTCATTGCCGGGACAGTCCTTTCAGGACCAGCGCAAGCCCCGAAACGGCAAGAGCAAAAAATAGGGGATGCGGTGGAAAACCTGTGCCTGCCGGGTATCCCTCGGCGGGCTTTGTAGGAAGGGGAAACATCGTATTTTACGCCACTCAGAATCGAAACTCACATTCCATCTTTATCACCCCAGGAGACGTGGATGAAAACACGTAGACACTTGCAGGCACTCATCGTCATGATGGGACTGCTCATTGGTGTCGTTGGTAGTTCTGCTCAGAACACCTACGACCGTCTTTCCGTTCTTGAAGAGTTCACCAGTGCGACATGCCCTCCATGCGCACCTGTCGGTGTGATGCTCAAGGATGTCATTTCACCAGCTAACGGCGTTGTGTCGGTCCGGTTCCACATGAACTGGCCTGCACCGAACGACCCATTCAACCTCGACAACCCAGTTGATAACGATGCTCGCAAGACGTTCTACGCTGTGAGTGGTATTCCCGACGGATACCTCAACGGCAAGAAGGTTGGTCTTAGCGCCTCAGCAGGGCCAAGCATTCTTGCAGCTGTTAAGGCAGACAATGCCAAGAAATCTCCATGCAAGATCGACGTGGTTCACACGCCAACTGCCGATGGTGGTGCCGTGAAGGTCACAGTAACAACGAATGTTGATCTCAAGGCTCATAAGCTGCACGTTGCCGTGGTTTCATATCACACAGAAATCCCTGGTTTGTCTTCGCGTCTCACCAATAGCAACGGCGAAGAAGACTTCGATGACGCCATGAACAAGATGCTGCCCAATGCCGGGGGTACAGCCCTTAGCATCGATGGCAGCAAGGATCAGACATTTGATTTCACCTACACCCGCAAGGGTCAGGAAACGTGGCCTGCTGGTCAGCAGTATGTCATCGCCTACATCCAAAACAACTCTACCCGCGAAGTCATCCAAGCCGGTACAAACCTGATTGTCTATCAGCCGATCGTAACGGTTGATGGCAAAGTGTGGGAGAAGATCGGACGCAAGTCTAGCATGACTCAGGATCTGACCGTCAAGAATCCAACCAGCGCACCGCTTTCAGTAACCCTGAGCGTCTCGAATACCGATGCGCTGAACCAGGCTGGGTGGACAGTTAATCTTGACAAGGACGTGTTCGATATTCCTGCCAATGGCAGCGTGAAGGTTAAGGCCACGACAACTGCTCCTGATTTTGCAAGCTTCGCAGCCATCGAAGTTGTTGCTGCTGCTAACGTGTCGAACGGAATCAGCAAGGATGGCAAGGGCACGTTTGGATACCTCACAGAGGGAACCCGCGTAGCGGTGTATGCCGGCATTTCATCGGGTGCGCAAGGTCATTACATTACAGCCGCACAAACGTCATTTGCCAAGGACGCTGCCTACATTCCGGCAACGAACGAAGCGCTCCAGGCCTTCCCGCCAACGGAGTTTGATGCTGGTATCTTCTGCGTCGGTGTCGATGGCCGTTTCAGCATCCCAGGTGTTGCCCAGCTGGCAGTTCTCATGACGTCGCAGGGCAAGGGTGTGTACGTTTCTGCCCCAATGGGTATGGCCGTTGCCACGTATCCTGATAACCAGACTCAGCCAGGGTACCCTGAAGCCAATGCATGGTTAACGGAGACGCTCGGTCTGAAGCTTCTCTCTACCACAAACCGTTACTCCGGCAATACCCTGACGCCTTTCACCCTGAACGGTGTCGCATCTGAGCCCCTTGGACAGAATGACAAGGGAACGGCTGCCGTTTGGAATATCAACCGCCCAACGACCAGCTGGCCTTGGTACTGCCAGGTTACAGACGCATTTTCTGTAAATGCCGGTTCGAAGTCTGCTGGCTGGTCATATTCCGATAGCAAGACGACCAACCTTGTTGGTATCCGCTGTGAGAACTCTGGTCAGGGTCGTGTGGTATACGCCAGCTGGGGCATCGAGCACGTCAGCGATGCAGCTGCCCGTAAGGTCCTCATGCAGCGCATCCTCGATTATCTCATGCCTGCTGGCGATCGTCCGTCGATCTCCCTGAACAACACCAACCTGAGCTTCGGATCGGTGGCTACGGGTTCAACAAAGGATCAGTCGTTCACGATCACCAACACTGGCAAGGCGAACCTTGAGATCTCAGCAATGACGCTCACGGGTGCCGATGCATCGATGTTCTCGGTCACAGCCGGTGGCGTTGATGGTTCAAATGTTGTGATCGCTCCAAACGGTAGCCGCACGGTGACGGTTCGCTTTGCTCCGACAATGGCCAAGTCGGCTTCGGCCGCCCTGTCGATCACGAACAACGATGCTCAGGCGATCGTGCAGCTTCGCGGTACGGCAACGACGAGCTCGGTCGAAACTGATGTTGTCAGCGAAACGGGTGCCATCGGCATGACGCTTGTCGGTGCCAACCCTGTGAGCTCCTCAACGGCTATTCGCCTGCGTGCTAATGGTGACGTTCGTATGACGGTGGTCAATGCCGCTGGTCAGCAAGTTGCTACGCTCTTCAGTGGCATGGTCAACGGCACGGAAGTTGTCAACGTTGATGCTTCGACGCTCACCTCTGGTTCATACACGGTTGTAGCTGGTAACGGCGCTGATCGTGCAGTGATGTCGCTGGTGATTGCCCGCTAAGCCATCCGAGGTCTTGAAAACTCAAACGGCCGTCCGGCTTTTGCCGGACGGCCGTTTTCTTTTGCTTGCAAGAGATTCGGGCGTTTACTCTTTCTGATAGCGGTACTTCCCGCTGCCGAACATGCCGCTGCGAAGCCGGAAGTCTCCGAAGCCCGATGCGTCTTCGAAGGTAAAGCTGTGGTTGTTCTGGTAGATCCAGCGCACGATACGTGAGATCCCGTTGGGACTCATGAAGCGCTCGGTGGTGAGGGGCTCACCATAGACAATGAAGACGCGCCCCATATCCGTAAGCCAGCCTTCGTTGTATGATTTGAAGCGCTTGTTGGCTTCGTCCACGCGACCGAAGTACTCGTCAAAAGCCTCATTCTTCAGTGTTCCGGGCGTGGGGTCGAGCCCCTTCCAGAACTCCTCGAAGAGAGTGAGCGACTCACCCTCTGAGGGGGCATTGAGAATCGCGTCGATCTGATCCTGATCGGCTACGTAGATGAGCTGTTTGGTGGCCTTCTTCAAGTCGGCAACAACGTCTCCAGCCAAGGTACGCGGGATGATATAGGCACGGTTGACCGTGGCGTCGATGACCGTGGTATCAGAGCTTCCATCAGCCAGGACCGGGTGAGCATTGATCCGGAGAGTATACGTACCGGGAAGCAGACGTTGCTCCACGGTAAGTGGGAAGAAGCTCTGGGTTGCTACGCGTTCGCACCGGACGACGTCGCTCTGACCCTCAGCGGCTCGGCGTCCGTCGCTACGGGTCAACGACCAGCGAAATCGCAGTGAACGGGCCTGACCGCTGAGGTAGACCTCGAGAAAAACAAAAAGTGGCGTATCGGTCAGCCAGACAACATCGCCCACAAACGGGGTGATCGCGTAGCGGTTCCCGCGTTGCTCGACCTGGCTGACGTACATTGGGGTACTGAGCTCGACGTGGGATATGTTGTACTCCGGAACCTTTACGGTGCGTGAACTCACATTATCGCGCCTTCCAAAGACGTCAGAGATTAGCACCTCGACGGTGTATGACCCTGGACGCAGCGCAAAACGTCGAACCGAGTTGTCAGACTTTCCAGTTGCACCTCGAGCCACGGCATACGACTCCTCGGTTATGCTGCGCCTGTAGCTCGTATCCACCAGCCGCGTACCAAGCGTATCACGGATCGTAATCGACACCGAATACTCAGCCAACATCTTTCTGTCATGGGCTGTGAATTGCAAAACCTGATACGGTACAGCAACGTAAACGTCGCAACGAGCCGGCGCCCCGATTGATGTCCCTCGGAGCGAGATAACATCGGTAAGCACCCTCGGGGTTGCTGCATCTGGTGCCTGCTGTGCCAAACATGGCAATGGAGCCAATGCAGCTGCCGCAAGTGTGATGATGACGGATGTCGGTTTCATAACCGTCATACACGAATGTTCCAGTGTTGGAGTGCTTCGCGTGCAAGACGCTCCCTATCATCTGGATGAGCGATGGCAATCAGTGCCTTTGCACGTTCACGGATGGTGCGCCCATGCAAGTTGGCAATGCCGTACTCGGTAACGACACTGTGAACATGCGCCCGAGTTGACACAACGCCTGCACCGGGTTTGAGTAGTGAGGTTATCCGGCCTATCCCTGAGCTTGTGCGTGCAGGCAGGGCAATGATCGGACGACCTCCCAGCGAGCGAGCAGCGCCGCGCATAAAGTCCACTTGTCCGCCAACTCCTGAGTAGGGAGTTGGACCAATTGAATCGGCACACACTTGACCAGTGATGTCAACCTCGATGGCGCTGTTGATTGCAGTTACTTTGGGGTTGCGCTGTATAGTTGCCGGATTATTTACGTACGCCACATCTAGCATTGCTACCATCGGATTGTCGTCTATAAAATCATAGAGTTTCCGAGTTCCCATCACGAACGTGGCGACCACTTTCCCGGGATGAACTTCTTTGTATCGGCCCGTGACAACACCTTTTTCGATCAGCGGCAGGAGTCCATCGCTGAACATCTCAGTGTGAATGCCAAGATCCGCATGTCCGCCGAGCTGATGCAGAACAGCATCCGGAATAGCACCGATACCCATCTGCAGCGTGGCACCATTCTCGACAAGACTGGCCACAAACTCTCCAATACGCCTCTCGACCTCACCAAGCGCAGGTGGTTGGACCTCAAAAATGGGTTCGTCGACCTCCACCATGAATGTGATCGAGTCACGATGGACCAACGCATCGCCGTGGGTGCGCGGCATCTGAGGGTTAATCTGTGCAATGACGATGCGAGCCGAGCGAAGTGCCTCATGTGCCGCCTCGACGGTCACTCCCAGTGAGCAGAATCCATGCCGATCAGGGGGCGAAACATTGATGAGCGCAACATCAATAGGCAGAATGCCTGAGCTGAAGAGCTGAGGGATCTCCGAAAGAAAAACCGGTGTGAAGTCTGCTCGACCTTCTCGCACGGCCGGCCGCATGTTACCACCGATAAATAGGCAGTTTGCCCGGAAGTTCTCCGCGTACTGTGGTTCGGCATAGGGCGCCGGACCTTCAGTGTGCATATGCACGATCTCAACAGCACGTAAACGCGGGGCCTGGCGCACCAGTTCGCGAATCAGCGTCTGCGGCGCAGCTGCTACGGAATGGAGATAAAGCCGATGTCCAGATTGAACAGCTGTTATGGCCTCTTCAGCACTGACGATGCGGCCCACAATCACTCCAGATGTTCGGTAAAGCACAAACATACTGTTTGGTATTTTTGCCACAGCATACGAGGAACGCATGGAACTCAAGAACGTCATCTTCATCATCGTCCTGCTGTCCGCAGCAGGCATCTTTTCCCGCAATGCCGCACGTCTGATTGCCTGGCTGCGCGTGGGTAAGCCCGATAACCGATTCGACCGCATTGCTGAAAGGCTGCGTACGACGATGGTGGTGGGCTTCGGACAGAGTAAGATTCTGCGTGATAAGGTCGCAGGTCCGATCCACGCCGGCATCTTCTGGGGATTCCTCGTGCTACTGTTCTCGGCTGCCGAGATGGTTCTTGAGGGTCTGCATGACGGCTGGTCGTTCAACTTCCTTGGACCGGTTTACTCGGTCATCACCATCCTTACCGATATCTTTTGCCTGCTGATCATCGTCGGCACGATGATGTCCCTCTGGCGCCGCTACGTCACCAAGGTCAAGCGCCTGCAGGTTGAACACGAGAAGGTGGAAGCCGGCATGATCCTGCTGACGATCTTTGGAATCGTGACAGCGCTTCTGGTGCAGAACGCTCTGCGCGCTCCGGTGCATGGCGGAGATTTCTCGTGGGCGGTGCGCCCGGTGGCACATCCGCTGGGTAAGGTCTTGGCATCGGTGCTTGGTGACGGAGCATCGACCGTGTTTCATGTGGCCTTCTGGATGCATGCGCTGCTGATCCTGGCATTTATGAACTATCTGCCGTTCTCAAAGCACCTACACGTGCTGACGTCGATCCCGAACGTCTTCCTTGGCCCCCTTCATCCAACGAATGCCATGACTCCAATCAACTTCGAGGAAGAAGGCGTTGAGAAGTTCGGCGTGGTCGATATCGAAGACCTCTCGTGGAAATCGCTGCTTGATGGATATACGTGTACTCACTGCGGACGCTGTACCAGTGTATGTCCGGCCAATCAGACCGGAAAGGTGCTCGACCCGCGTGGCATCATCGTGGCCATCAACGATCGAACAATTGACAAAGCTCCGCTCATTCTAAAGAAGCAGCAAGGGGCTGAGCTGACCACCGAAGAGCAAGCAGTTTGGGACAAGAAGCTGATCGGTGACTATGTCTCGCCCGATGCGCTCTGGGCCTGCACAACGTGTGGCGCATGTATGCAGGAATGTCCGGTGAACATCGAGCACGTGCCCGCAATCGTTGGCATGCGCCGCTCAATGGTGATGATGGAATCGCAGTTCAATGACGAGTCAGCATTGCTGCCGGACATCTATGGCAACATGGAAACCAACTCCGTGCCATGGGGTGGGTTTGGTCAGGCTGACCGTGCCAATTGGGCCGAGGGCATGGGCGTCAAGACCGCAGCAGAAGACGCCTCGATGGAAGTGCTGTTTTGGGTCGGCTGCGCTGGCTCCTACGACGAGCGCGCAAAGAAGACTACCAAAGCATTCGCTGAACTAATGCAGCTCGCTGGCGTGGACTTTCGCATTCTTGGAACGGAAGAGAACTGCACTGGTGATGTGGCACGCCGAACAGGGAATGAGTACCTAGCCGATATGCTGACCAAGACCAATGTGGAGACCTTTCAGCGCTACAATGTCCAGAAGATCGTTGCCACTTGCCCACACTGCTTTAACAGTCTCAAGAACGAGTATCCGCAGTATGGATTCAATGCTGAGGTCATCCACCACACGCAGTTCATCAAGGAGCTTATCGACTCCGGACGTCTGAAGGTGGATCGCACACAACTTTCCAATGAGACCATCACGTATCACGACTCGTGCTACCTGGGACGCTACAACAGCGAGTATGAAGCACCACGTGCAACGCTGGAGAACGTGCCGGGTCTGACCGTCCTCGAACCTGCTCGTGCGAAAGACCGTGGCCTGTGCTGCGGTGCCGGCGGCGGCCGCATGTTCATGGAGGAGCACGTTGGTGACCGCGTCAACATCGTACGCACAAACGAACTCCTCGAAACCGGCGCAACAACAATTGCCGTCAACTGTCCCTTCTGCACCACCATGATCACCGACGGCGTCAAAGCTGCCGACAAGATCGATTCCGTGTCCATCAAGGATATCTCGGAGATCGTGCGAGAGCGAGTACTGATGACTGATGACTGATGACGGGCATCGCGTCATTCCCGCGAAAGCGGGAATCCATGCGTTTGCTCGTCATTCCAGCTTTCGCGAGACTAACGGCCCAAAACCCAAAACCTAAAACCTAAAACCTAAAACCCAAAACCGGTCACACCACCCTTGTGCTCATCGCAAACTGCTTTGCGAGCTGCTCGGTTAGGCCGATGCGGTTGAAACCGTCAACCACGGGCTGGTTGGGGGTGGGGAGTGAGCCACGCTTGAAGTGTTCATACATCTCAATGATGCTCGCAGCAATGGCCGGTACGTCTGTAGGGTCGGTTATCCAAGACGCCCCATAGCGTTCGGCGTCTTTGCGCAGAGCCCCGTCGGGTACACTGACAAGAAGGGGCTTGCGAGTACCGAAGTATTCGTAGAGCTTGGCGCTCGAGATCGTGTCAGCGTTACGCGTGTTGCCAACCATCATCCAGAGGGCATCGCTCTCGAGAAGCATCGAGACGGCATCGCGATGTGCGCAATAGCCATGGTCGGTGATGATGTCCATCAGTCCCATGCGTTGGGCTGCCTTGCGATACTCGTCACGCAGTAGGCCGACAAAATGAAGATCAAGCGGAATGTCCGGACGTTCCGTGCGGACCCGTTTGACGGCTTTGAAGAACGGGATGGGTGTGACAATGTCGTAGAAGATGCCTGAATAGGTCAGCCGGAATCTGCCGTCCTTCGTGCGCTGCCGGGCGTGACCTGTCAGGTCTGCCGGATCATATCCGTGCGGAATAATTACAACCTCTTCTGAAGAGAGGAAGTCATGACGCCGAATGAGATGCTCTTTGATACGCCGGTTGGTAACCGTAACTCGCGATGCCACACGAAGCACCTCGCGCTCCAGCATCTGGTGCTTGTGTGAATGCCAGTAAGTCGGGTAAAAATGGAACTGGTTCCCGAACCAAAGGTCGCGATAATCGACCACCAGCGGAACGCCAGTCTCGATGCTTAGTTGCGCTGCAGCGGACATTGTAGAAAACGGTGGACCACTGACAAATATGACGTCGAACTCGTGCTCCATCACAAGCTGGCGTCCCAACTCGAGAGCCTGCTTTGACCATGCCTTCTTGTTATCGGGCACATAAAACGTATCACTGGCCTTGCGCAGAATCTTGCGGAAGAACTCTCGAGGCATACGCACCGTGCCCTTCTCCTTGAGCTTGGCGTTTACCTCAGCCCCTTCGGTGCGATGAATAACGACGTCGCGTCCGTCGAGCTCCTCAAGTAGAGATGGGTCATGAGCATAGTACGCCACTGGACCAGTTGTAATGACGTGCGGATGCCATCCGAAGTCCGGCAGATACTTGACGAACTTGGTTACACGCTGCACGCCACTCAGCCCCATAGGCGGGAAGTAGTAGGCGAAGGCCAGAACCGAAAGCTGATGCATGGATGGGCTCAGACGATCACCAGTTCGCGTGGGGCTGTCGTGAGGATCTTCGGACCCTTAGGGGTAATGACCACATCATCTTCGATGCGCATGCCGAACTTGCCCGGTAAATAAATACCCGGCTCAATGGTCACGACGCAGTTGGTTGGCAGGGCTTCCTTGGTGTTTACTGCTGAGACGCGCGGATTCTCATGGACCTCATATCCGAGACCATGTCCAAGCGAGTGTCGGAAGAAGTCACCGTAGCCGGACGATGCGATGACCGAGCGTGCGGCATTGTCGAGGTCAGAAGCGATGACGCCCGTAACGGCGGCATCCAGTGCCGACATGTGCGCTTGGTAGAGGACGGCAAACACATCCACGATCTTCTTTGACGGAGTACCGACGCAGAAGGTGCGTGTCATATCGCTGTAGAGACCATCGACGCAACAGCCAAAGTCGACCGTGACCACATCGCCTGACTTGATCTTTGCCGTGCTTGCGCGGCCATGGGGCATGGCAGAACGTGCGCCGGCCACCACGATGATGTCAAATGCATCCTTCTCTGATCCCATCTGGCGTGTGGTCGTGGCAAGAAATGTCGCCACGTCGCGTTCGGTCATTCCCGGCGCTACCATACCCAGCATCTTTTCATAGGCGCGACTGGTAATGTCGGCGGCCTTGCCGATACTAGCGATCTCACCGGAACTCTTTGGCAGAAGCAGCGAGTCGATAAGACCGGCCACCGGGGTTAGGCTAGCACCCTTGAGGTGCTTCTTCATGTGAAGGAAGCCGGCGTGCGTGTGACGTCCGGGGTCGAAGCCTACCGTCTTCATCGATGATGTTGCGCCGCTGCGTGCGAGTGCACCCCAGGCGTCACGATCGATCATGACCTCGAGTCCCTTGTGCTGAATGAGTTCCTTTTGAACCTGGACCTCATAGAGGTCGTTTGTAACAAAGTAGAGCTTCTTCTTCGTTACCACCACCGTTGCATACGAGCCTGAGAACCCCGTGATGTAGCGAATGCTCGGAAGGTGAGCGATGATGATCGAATCGAGCTTGTGCGTTGAAAGACTCTGGCGAATCGTAGCCAGGCGCTGTTCGGCAACGGCACGCTGTGATGATGTTGGCATGGGTTATCGGGTGTAGTAGTTCGGAGATTCTTTCGTGATGATCACATCATGCGGATGTGATTCGCGAAGTCCTGCAGCGGTCATCCGGACAAACCGTGCATCGGCCTTCATCTCGTCGATGGTGCCGCAGCCGCAGTAGCCCATGGCCGCGCGAAGTCCACCCACCAGCTGATAGAGTGTGTCGGCCACTGGGCCCTTATAAGGGACGCGGCCCTCGATGCCTTCAGGAACGAGTTTGGCGATCTCATCTTCGACGTCCTGGAAGTACCGGTCTGCCGACCCCTGACCCATGGCACCAAGTGAGCCCATCCCGCGATAGGTCTTGTAGGCACGCCCTTCGAGCAGGATCTTTTCGCCAGGTGATTCTTCATGTCCGGCCAGCATGCCTCCAACCATGACAGTATCAGCTCCGGCAGCGATAGCCTTCGGCACATCGCCTGTCTGCTTGATGCCGCCATCAGCGATCACTGGTATGCCATGACGGGAGGCCACCTCGGACACGCTCATGATTGCTGTGATCTGCGGTACGCCAACTCCAGCAACCACGCGCGTGGTGCAAATCGAGCCAGGTCCAATGCCGACCTTTAGGCCGTCGGCACCGGCATCGATCAAGGCTTCGGCAGCCTCTCCGGTTCCGATGTTGCCTGCAATGACATTGAGGCTTGACCAGCGGCTCTTGATGGTGCTGACCATTGTGATCACGCCCTTCGAGTGCCCGTGGGCTGTATCGACAACAACGACATCCACGCCGGCGTCCACAAGTGCGGCAACACGTTCAACCGTGTCGCCAGCAATACCGACACCCGCTCCGACACGCAGGCGTCCGAGCTCATCCTTTGCTGCGCTAGGATGCTTCTGCTTCTTGGAGATATCCTTGACGGTCATCAGGCCCACAAGCAATCCAGCAGCGTCAACGATAGGGAGCTTCTCAATTCGATGCTCATGCAGGACCTGTTCGGCGTCCTCCAGCGTCGTTCCGACAGATGCTGTGATCAAACCCTCACTGGTCATGATCAGCTCAATGGCATCATCGGCATTGCGCGCAAACCGCAGGTCGCGGTTGGTGACGATGCCCACGAGCCGGTTATCCTGGTCCACCACGGGAAAGCCCGAAACGTGATACCGCGACATGAGTTCGCGTGCGTCACGCACCGTGTCTGTGCGGCGCATTGTTATCGGCTTGCGGATCATGCCACTTTCGGAGCGCTTGACGCGATCGACCTCTTCAGCCTGACGCTCAATGGACATGTTCTTGTGGATGATTCCCATGCCCCCTTCGCGGGCGATCGCTATGGACATTGCCGACTCTGTCACCGTGTCCATGGCGGCACTGATGATCGGGATTCGCAGCGTTATGCCACGAGTCAGTCGGGCAGTGGTATTGGCATCGCGCGGAAGGGTTTCGGAGTAGCGCGGAACCAGCAGGACATCATCGAAAGTGATGCCTTCATAGAGGAATTTTTCGCTTCGCATGGGCAAAAATAGGGCAAAGCACGGTTCTGGCTGAAAACAAAAAAGGGGCTGTGCATAACACACGCCCCTTCGGTGATTTCATGATCATGTGATCGTCAGCTATCAAGCTCCTTCGCGAAGTGCGCGGGCCGCACGGACGCGCGTGGCTGCCCAGTCTGCTACGCCGCGCGCAGTATCGCGCGCACCGCGGTCAGAACCCGTGCTCGATGCCGCATGGGCCTCGTCGTACTCGGCTTCTACTGCTGCGAGGTCAATGCTGGTGGCGGGAACAAGTTCCTGCACGATGATATTGACGTTGTTCTTCAGCACTTCCACAAATCCTTCGCGGGCGGCGAACACCAGCACGTGGTTGTTCTCATCCTCGATCTTGATCACTCCAGGCTCAAGCGAGGAGATGATCGGGGCGTGATTATAGAGCACCTGAAAGGGGCTGTGGGCACCGGGAACGCTTACAGCAAGTCCCTTGCCTTCAAAGGCAGTTTCCTGCGGCGTAACGATGCTGATGGTGAGCGTGCGGTCTGCCATGGTTTAGCTCTGTGACTTCTTGTGGGCGTCAAGCACTTCGTCAAGTGTGCCCTTGTAGCTGAAGAATGCTTCTGGCACTTCGTCCACGTCGCCGTCGAGGATGGCCTTAAAGCCTGCGATCGTATCGTTGATCTTGACGTAGCGTCCGGCAAATCCTGTGAACTGCTCAGCAACATGGAATGGCTGCGAGAAGAACCGTTGGATCTTGCGGGCGCGGTACACCGTCAACTTGTCTTCGTCAGAGAGCTCGTCCATACCGAGGATCGAGATGATATCCTGAAGGTCCTTGTAGGTCTGAAGGATCTTTTTCACACGAGAAGCCGTGGTGTAGTGCTCGTTGCCAATGACCAATGGGTCAAGGATACGAGAGGTAGAGTCAAGAGGATCAACGGCCGGATAGATACCCAACTCTGCGATCTGACGGCTAAGAACCGTCGTAGCATCAAGGTGGGAGAACGTGTTTGCCGGAGCAGGGTCCGTCAAGTCGTCAGCCGGAACGTACACAGCCTGCACCGAGGTGATCGAACCGCGATCGGTCGAAGCAATGCGCTCCTGCAGAGCACCCATTTCCGTTGCCAGCGTCGGCTGGTATCCCACAGCCGATGGCATACGTCCGAGAAGAGCTGATACCTCTGAGCCAGCCTGCGTAAAACGGAAGATGTTATCAACGAACAAGAGAACGTCGCGGCCTTCTTCATCGCGGAAGTACTCGGCCATCGTCAGAGCAGTCAGAGCAACGCGCGCGCGAGCGCCCGGTGGCTCGTTCATTTGACCGAACACGAGAGCCGTCTTATCAATAACGCCCGACTCGGTCATTTCTAGGTAGAGGTCATTGCCTTCCCGTGTACGCTCACCAACGCCAGCAAACACCGAGTATCCCCCGTGCTGCTTGGCGATGTTGTGGATCAGCTCCTGGATGATGACCGTCTTGCCCACACCGGCACCGCCGAACAGACCCGTCTTGCCGCCCTTGGTAAATGGCTCGATCAAGTCGATGACCTTAATGCCAGTTTCGAACATCTCTTTCTGGGTGGAGAGGCTCGAGAAGGCTGGTGATGGGCGGTGGATGGACCAGCGCTTTTCACTCGAGATAGGGGGCTTCTTGTCAATCCCTTCGCCGACAACATTGATCAGACGCCCGAGGACGGACGGTCCGACGGGCACCGAGATTGGTGCACCTGTATCGACGGCTTCCATACCACGAACCAGACCGTCGGTCGAATCAATGGCGATGGCACGTACGCGATCCTCGCCAAGGTGCTGCTGCACCTCGCAAACGAGCGTTTCCTTGGCTCCGGTCTCGATCGATGTGCGGTCGACCGTGATAGCGTTCAAAACGGCGGGGATGTGACCATCGGTGAATTCCACGTCGACGACGGGGCCGATGACCTGTACAATGCGTCCCTTGTTCATGATGTTCTCGAAGTGTTCGGACGGAATGAATGACTGTGATGCCAGAAGAGGCGAGGCAAAAATAGGGAAGTAGCGCCATCGTCCACACGCCGCAATGTGGTATTTTTGACAGCTTTTTCCACAGAACGTATCACCCCATCCCTGATCCTGACATGTCCTACATCATTTCGGCCACACGCACCCCCATCGGCTCACTGCTTGGATCGCTGAGCGATTTTTCTGCCCCGCAGCTTGGTGCCGCGGCCATTAGCGCGGCCGTCGAGCGCGCCGGTGTTGCTGGCGATGCCATCAACGAAGTGATCATGGGCAACGTTCTTGCCGGCGGAGTCGGCCAGGCCCCAGCTCGCCAGGCGACGATTTTTGCTGGTCTCCCTAAGTCGGTGCAGGCCATGACCATTAACAAGGTATGCGGATCTGGACTTAAGGCGGTGATGCTTGCCGACCAGGCGATCCGCTGTGGTGACGCCGAGATCGTGGTAGCCGGAGGTCAGGAGTCGATGACCAATGCCCCTCACGCCATGCTTGACTCGCGCAAGGGCGTCAAGTTCGGCAATGCCCGCATGGTGGATCTGATGCAGTGGGACGGTCTTTGGGATGTCTATAATCAGGTTCCGATGGGTGATGCCGCTGAGCTTTGCGCCAGCGAATGTGCGATCAGCCGTGAAGCTCAGGATGAGTATGCCATCGAAAGCTACAAGCGTGCCCAGCATGCGCAAGCTCAGGGCTGGTTTGCCGATGAGATCACGCCGATTACCGTCAAGGGGCGCAAAGGAGATGTGATCATCGACACCGATGAAGAGCCCACGAAGGTCAACTTCGACAAGCTAACAACGCTGAAGCCGGTGTTTAAGAAGGACGGTACAGTCACGGCCGCCAATGCGTCAACGATCAATGACGGTGCCGCCGCTCTGGTGATAGCCTCCGACGCCGCAGTGAAGGCACACAACGCCAAGCCCCTTGCCCGTATCGTCTCGCAAGGGTCCTTCGCACAGGATCCGCTTTGGTTCACGACGTCTCCTGTGGAGGCGATCCGCCGCGTTGTCGCAAAGGCTGGGCTGACGCTTGAGGATATTGACCTTTTCGAGATCAACGAAGCATTCTCGGTTGTTGCTCTTGCTGCCAAGAACCAGCTGGAGATCCCGCATGAGAAGATGAACGTCCACGGCGGTGCTGTTGCCCTGGGTCACCCGATCGGTGCCTCCGGTGCTCGTGTGCTGACAACGCTCATCTACGCCCTCAAGCGCCATAACAAGAAGTATGGTCTGGCAACACTCTGCATCGGCGGAGGTGAGGCCAGCGCCGTAGTGATTGAGAATCTCGGCTGAGCGCTGCAGACCAACATTTTGTCTTCAACACTATCTGACACCAAAGGACATCACCACATTATGGACATGCGCACAGTTACGCTCATTCAAGGCGACGGAATCGGACCGGAAATTTGTCAAAGCGTCATTGACGTCTTTGCTGCAACGGGAGTACCCATTCAGTGGGAAATGGCCATTGCCGGTCTTGAGGCCATCGAGAAGTTCGGTAACGGCGTGCCGCCGGAAACGCTTGAGAGCATCAAGCGCAATACGGTTGCCCTCAAGGGGCCAACCACGACGCCGATTGCTGGTGGACATAAGAGCGTGAACGTCACGATCCGCAAGTCCCTTGAGCTATATGCAAATGTGCGTCTTGCCAAGTCTATTCCGGCAGTCGAAACGCGGTTTCAGAACGTTGACATCCTGATCGTGCGCGAAAACGTCGAAGACACGTATGCCGGCATCGAGCACATGCAGACCCCAAATGTGGCGCAGTGCCTTAAGCTCATCACCCGTCAGGGTTCGATGGCCGCCATCCGCTATGCCTTTGAAGAGGCGCGCAAGCTTGGTCGTAAGAAGGTCACATGCGTCCATAAGGCCAACATTCACAAGATCACCGACGGTCTGTTCCTGAACGTCTTCCGCGAGGTTGCAGCCGAGTATCCAGAGATCGAAGCCAACGATATCATCGTTGACAACTGCTGCATGCAGCTGGTGTCGCGTCCAGAGCAGTTTGATGTTCTGGTTCTGCCGAATCTCTACGGCGACATTGTCAGCGACCTATGTGCCGGTATCGTGGGCGGACTTGGTGTTGCCCCGGGCGGTAACATCGGCCGCGACTGTGCAGTTTTCGAAGCCGTGCACGGATCGGCACCGGATATTGCTGGAATGGGGCTTGCCAACCCAACGGCTATCCTACTGTCCAGCATTCAGATGCTCCAGTACATGGGGCTCATCGGATATGCCTCAGCAATTCAGAATGCCCTTGAGTCGGCTCTTGCCGATGGCGTGAAGACCCGCGACCTTGGCGGCACGGCCTCAACGTCTGAGTTCACTGCAGGGATCATTGCACGTCTGAACCTTGAAGGTGTCGACGGCAAGACTGTGCCCGCACGGAGTAATGCAGCAAAGGAGCCGACGCTTGTTTCCGAAGAATGGCAGCTCGTGGGTGCCGATGTTTTTATCGAGAACCATGGTCTTCCACAGATGCCCGAAAAGGTTGGGCCGTTCACGCTTCGTCTGATCTCCAATCGCGGAACAAAGGTGTGGCCGGGTCCGACACCCGACATTTTGCTGGTTGACCATTTCCGCAACAGATATGTGGCCGAAACGTCTGTGACTCGCGCGGATGTCCTCGCACTGCTGCAGGAACTGACGGCACTTGGTAAGCATTGGTGCCACGTCGAACTCCTGAATCAGGCAGCAGGGGAAGCGCGATACTCAAAAGCCCAGGGTGAATGATCGAACAGCCACCAGAGACTGAACCCGCACAAGAACTGGCTCCATCTCGGTGGAAGAAGGTGGCGTGGACACTAGCTTGGGTTGGCTACGGCATCGTCGCATCGTTGGTTATCCTGGCCACGCTCATTGTGCTGGTGGCGCAGACCGAGACAGCGCGCGCATTTCTGACGTCGCGTCTGGTGCGCTTGGTAAACGACAACATCGCTGGGTCGTTTGACTGCGATGCTGTTCGAATCGACATCTTCCATGGCGTCGTCATCGAGAGGCCCACATTGCTATCGGCTGGGAAGCCCCTTCTCAAGGCAGAGCGCATCGGTGTATCGTACGACATTGCTGCGCTCGTAGGGAAGACACTTGCCGTTAACCACGTCTACATCGATGCACCTCGGGTGATCCTTCGTCGGGGTGCCGATTCGGTTTGGAACATCTCACGGTTCCTCCGTCCGCCCGACACCACGACAACGGCAACTCCGAATATTGTTCTTCGACTTCGGTCGGTCGCTGTTTCGCGTGGAAGCATTGACGTTGATGACGTTACAGTGCCCCGTGGACCTCAAGGCGTCTTCGATCCGACACACCTTGCGTTGCGAAACGTTGAGCTACGTGCCTCGGCTCTGCTGGACCTGCCAGCACATGACTACACGCTCGGCGTCGATCATTGCTCGTTCTATGACCTGCATCAAGCGCCCCTTTCAGTGATTGAGCTTCTGCTCGCAGCTCGCATCCGTCCGCAAGGCGCGTCCGTTCCGATGTTGGACCTGACGACCACTACCAGCCGTCTACTATGCAGTGCCGAGCTTGATGGTGTGGATGTTGAGAATGAAGGATTTACTACGAGCGTACTGCGTCGCCATCCCCTAAAGGTGACGATTGACGCTGAGCGTATCAATGGTCGCGATGTCCGCTATATCGTGCCCAATGTGGACATCCTCGACGACTATGCTCTGCGTGCAGCGCTTACCTACAGTGGAGATCGCGTTCGCATCGACAACATCGACCTTCGCGCCGGTGATGGTGCCCTACGTGGCACGGTCGACGTGCGTTCTATTACCGTGCCAGGTAAGCTCGGGCTGGACATTGAGGTCCGCGAGTCTTCGCTCCGCTATGCTGATGTGCAACGGCGCATGCGATTCATCGGCCTGCCAAAGCTTGATTTTCTATCCAGAACGACTGCTCGGTCAATCCGACTGCGGGGGCATCCCTCCGACTCCTTACTGATTGAAGCAGACGTGACCGACAGACCTGGGCACGCCGTGGGGTCGATGACGATCTACTTCGAGCCGCAGGGACTTAGCCATGCAATGAACATCGATGTCACAGGTGGTGACCCCTCGGCCTTTGCCTCGAACATCGAAAAGTCTTCCATCAATGGCCGTCTGGTTGCCCGTGGACGGGGCTTTACGCCGAGGGACTTCCAGGGTGTGTGTTCTCTTTCCCTACGACCATCGAACGTCATGGGACGTTCCGTTTCACTGGCCCGTATGGAGATGCATGCCGAAAGTCCGGGCGTGCTGCGGTTCGACACAGCCGAGGTGCGCTTTGGTGTTGATCGTCCGGATTCGACGACGGCGTTCTTTGAACAGTCTGAAACACGACGCTTTTCGATGTCGGGTTCGATCGACATTTCGGACACCGCACGCCCAGCATACGATCTCTACTCAACCTTCAATGCGCTTGACCTTGCCGCGCTCGTGCGCGAACCATCCCTTCCGGATGTGCTCACAGGCAACCTCCACGTCCAGGGAACAGGCGTCGAGCTCGACAGCCTTCTTGGATCGATCACGGCCAACGTCGATGAGTTTGCTCTGCGCGACCGGGCTCTGCTGCCATTTGATCTCTCGATCACCAGCCAGCGTCAGGGGACTGAGCGCCACGTTGAGCTGATGGCGCCATTCGGATCTGTCAGAC
>JBILLF010000097.1:0-6456 GCA_044376225.1 Patescibacteria group bacterium
CTGACTTCATAGTTACTCACAGTCTTGATGATCGGGAACCGTGTACTGGCTTCAGCGTCACCGTATCGAGGCTGCTGCACACGGAGGCTGGCCATAAGCGTATCTACCCGGCCCAAGATCGGCCCCAGCTTGTCGGTCATCTCCTGCGTCAGGTCGAATGAGACCTTTGAAGGTGGCATCAGTGGCCCCGTGCGCCGCGCGAGCTGCGTCTTACCTCGCCGCACATCAAGTTCCCACCCATCGGCCCGCTCGGGGTTGGTCACATCGGTGCTGAAATCATGATGCCCTTGCACAGGGACATATTCCTTGAACCTGGTGTGAACGATGGGATCAAGCAGCCGGGAATCATTTGACGTAATCTCCACGCGGCGGTTCTCCTCAGCCCCTTCGGCATACTCTACATTGGAGGCAATCGCCGGACGCTCACTGATCCGCACGCGCAGGCGGGTTGGCTCGATGCCCCAGCGCATTCTGAGGTAGCTCGCTACACTTTCGGCACGGTCTCGGGCGAGGGAGTTGCGCGCTTCCGACGACGGACCTTCAACGCCATCACTGGTCCCGTTGATGTCCAGTGTCGCGCCTTTAATAGTCTTCATCCGCGAACCGATGACATCGATAAGGCGGTAGTAAATAGGAAGAGTTTCGCGCGGCAAGTTCTGCTCATTGAATGCGGCGATCTCTGTCACCTGCCGATAGGCAGGACGCAGGGCCGCCGATGCGCTGTCAAAAAAAACATACGGCAGCAGCGGATAGGTCTGCGTGACCACCGTTTCGCGAATCTCCAACGGTGCGGTGGTTAGCGAAGCGATGACAGCAGGCTCCACAACGACTGGAGTTTCGACGATGACAGGTGGTGGCGGTGGCGCAGGAGGTGGCTCAGGTGCAGGGGGCTCTTCGGTGTCGTTCATCCGATATCGAAGATGAATGCCGGCACCGATCATGTTCTGATTCCATGTAGCTGAGGACGAGATCGAGCCGAGCCCGTGGCGATAGAAAACCTCTGGAGAAAGTTCGACGTGGTCACTCAGCGCAAGCACAAGCCCGACTCCCCCAGATACGCCCATCGACGTACCCAGCCCGGCAAACTCCCCTGAGGCGGTGGTGCGCCGGCGTAATCCGTCAGCGTAGAGGATCGATTGCGGACTGGTGATCTCCTCGGTTTGCGTGTACTCAGCGGACACGACCGGGTTACCGGCGTCAAAAGCCGCGCGGAAGTATATCGGCAGGTCCTGCAAAGGACGAGAGCGCAGGCTCACCTCGACGCTGATGTAGCCGAGATTGCTCTCGAAGACATGTTCCTGGACAAGGGGCTTATAGACGAGATCTACGGGATCGAGGACCTCAAAGCCATCTTGAGTTGTTGTTGAGAGTCGCGCCGGACGTTTCGAATAGACCAGGCCGCCCCCTATCTCGAGGGCATCACCGAAAAGCGAGTAGTCGCCGGATATCGAGGCATAGATTCCCGAAGAGACTCCGTCGGAAAATGATCCGCACTCGCCGTCGCCGAAAAGAACTGGGATGGCCGTGGTGTTCATTACCGACAGGTAGCCGCCACGCAGGCCGATTGATCCGACCTGTGAGTGCATGGGCATCAACGACGCAAAGACCAGCATCATCGCCACAGCGACCAAACGCATGTATGCTCCCCGCTAGAAAACTACACTCCTGCGCAGCAAAGTACGTGGAAACCACCAAAAAACCACCCTAACTATGATGCTCCAATGAACCTTATGCCAAGGCTTACTCCATAGAACAAGCCGGTGCCGATGAGAATAACGGCCGTGACCATACGGATGCCCGCGAGTAAGCGCTCAGAAAGGCGATGTCGGAATCGCCGGATGATTCCACCAAGCGTGAGCAGCCAAAGGGCATTACCTGTGCCGAATCCAAAGCTGAATTGCACCACATCAGGAACCGAGTACCCCACCAACCCTGCACTGCGGATCGTGCCGGACATGACCATCAAAGAAGGAATGAAGGTCGGATTGGCAAGGTTGGTAATGGCAAAGGCGACTCCGGTGACGAAGGGGGCAATGGCTCGCCAGCGGCTTACAGCGCCCAGCAGATCTGGTGCAGCGTTGGATGCCTCATCAATATCGTGCCTCCTGGAGGAGGCAAGGACCACTATGCCAGCCACAACCATGGCCAAGGCTATGAACAATTGAGCCGCCGTCATCAATCCCAGATACTCACTACCTGTTCCTCGAGGAAGAACAAGGTCGAGAATTCCGGCTGATGTCCACAGGGCCATCAGACAATACAACAGGTCAAGAAGTCCGGCACCGAAGGCAAGCTGCGAGACATCGGTCATTCTACCGCGCAACCCCAGTCTGATGGCGGCCATACCGATGGGTCCCGGTGGAATGGCAAGAACATACCCAACGATCAAACCTGTCAAAAGAGCCATAGATTTCCGTAGTGAACTTGCGAAGCTACGATATGCCGTAGGGATGCCAACAGCTGGCAGTATTATTGCAGTAACATATGGAACAGCCGAAATCGACATCCGCAAACTCCACCGGACTCGTTGCCCGTCTTGGCCTTGTCACCACCACAGCCATGGTCGTTGGCGGAATGGTCGGTTCAGGTGTTTTTCGAAATCCTTCGACCATGGCCGAGCTACTTCGCTCTCCGGAGCTACTTATCGGTGTTTGGATCGTCGCTGGGATCGTCACCCTCTTCGGTGCGCTGACCAATGCGGAAGTTGCCGGAATGATTCCGGTCACCGGTGGTCAGTACCAATACTTTCGAGCGATGTATGGCGAATTCATGGCCTTCCTTTACGGATGGGCCCTTTTTGTTGTCATCCAGTCGGGGTCGATTGCTTCTATAACGTTTGTTTTCTCAGAGTACCTTAACACGCTCACACCGCTCTGGAACCTCGATCAGGCCACAGTCGAATCATTTGCCGTACCGTTGCCATTTGGCACAATCTACCCACTCCAGTCGATTGGCATCAAGCTCATCACAGTAGCCGCTGTAGGACTGCTCACGCTCATCAATGCTGGTGGCGTTCGTGAGGGTGGCCGCGTTCAAGTGGTCTTTACGGTGGCCAAGGTCGCGGCCATCGCCGTTTTGGTGGTCCTTGCCGTCGTGGGCCCCGCAGGTACAATCGGTAATCTTACAATGCCGTCCTCAGTCGGTGTGCCGGCTGGCTCAGCGCTGATGCTCGCGCTGGCAATGGCAATGAACAAAGCGCTCTGGTCCTACGATGGCTGGAACAATCTGACATACGTCAGTGGTGAGGTGCGCAACCCACAGCGCACAGTACCTCAGGCACTTTTACTTGGAACGCTGATCTGCATAGGGGTGTACGTTGCTATCAATTTTGCGTACCTCATGATTCTTCCGATCGACGCTCTGGCCGCGTCATCTGCGGTTGCTCGAGACGCGGCGTACCTGATGATGGGGCCCGTCGGTGCAACATTTGTAAGTGTCGCTGTCATGGTCTCAACGATTGGCACATCCAACGGCACCATTCTTGCGAGCTCGCGGGTTTACTACGCCATGGCGAAGGAAAAAATGTTCTTCCGCTCTGCCGGACACATCAGTGCGCGGAAGAACACGCCTACGGTTTCGCTGGCGATGCAGTTCGGCTGGACGTCCGTACTGGTCTTCTCCGGGACGTTCGATATGCTTACTGACATGCTGATCTTCGTCAGTTGGGGCTTTTACGCACTGGGCGCTGCTGGTGTGTTCATTCTGAGGCGCACGATGCCCGATGCGCCACGTCCCTATCGCACATGGGGCTATCCATTCGTGCCGGCTGTGTTCATTCTCTTTGCTATCGTGTTTCTCGCCTACACTGTGGTATCCGACTTCACCAATTACTACGCTGGTGCCACACCAGTGGTCAATTCGGTGTGGGGAATCATTCTGCTGTTCACGGGTGTCCCGTTTTACTTGGTATTCTCAAAGAAAAAGTCCCAAGGAAACAGTGACGAATGAGATTTGGGACTCACCCCGTCCGGCTCCGATGAGATTTGTGAGATTGTACCGGACTTCTGCAAACGGCTTTAGCCCCCCGATATCTGCCTGAAGACCAACGGCTATCGCGGCACCAATGCGGGCCGTGGATGGCTCTAGTTCTGTCTGAGCTGCAGACACAATGATGTCTTCCAGAGTCGTGTTTCCCGATGTAACAGAAACATGACGGTACGTGTACGTACCTTCAACAGTCGCATACGGTGCGATCAATCCCCGGAAGGCGTACATCGTTACTCCAGCCGTAATGGGAACAAATGTTGTGGCCGTTTGAAGCATGTAGCCCTGACCTGAATCGAGGATAACGATCTGACTCTGTCCAGGAAATCGATAGAAACCCATCCCGCCGGAAAAGCTGACGGATTCGCTTAGACCAAAGCGAACGCGGCCTCCAATATGAAAACCTTCGTTTGACGGCCTCAGATAGGACTGCAGACCGCGGAGCGTATCAAGCGCTTTGTAGACATCAGCGACCGATGACGATGGCAAGCATGGACCAAGCAACACACCTAAGCCGAGTGGCTCTCCTACAGCCCTGAGGCTTGTTGGCATTCCGATCGTGAAACAGACCGCAATGACGAGTGGTAGAATACGTGAAGCTGACACCATGGCGTAGTATCCGTCTGGTTTGTGAGAATGTTTCGTTGTGAAGGATTCCGGATCAAATCTACTCCAGAGTGGTTCATGTCGAAAACTTCTTTGTCGGCATGGCCTCGCGTTCGACCCCCAAGCCCCTTACCACCCGTAACTTGCGCGCATGAAAAGAACCATTTTCGGAGCATTGGCCATGCTGATGCTAGCCTCCGCTCATCTCTCTGCCCAGGTCATCCCTACGGCACGGATCGGCTTGACGGCTGGCCTGAACATGTCGTTTCTCAATCCGTCCATTCAGACGTGGCGCTCATTTGCCTTTGACACAACGCCCAACCTGGTGCCGTTCATTAAGGACAGGGCCGGCCGGTTCACCGATGGTGGTTCGGGCATCGGAACAATGTTTGGGATTCAGGGGGCCTATGCCCTGTCGAACACCATTCATCTTTCCGGACGTATCGCCTACAACTCCTTCAGCGGAAGTTCGATCTACACTCAGACAATGTCGGACTCAACGGCGACAAACACGGTGGACGTCTTCGCCTCGTATGTCGATCTCTCGCCGACCGTGGAGTTCTACGGTCTCTTCGGAGACCTCTCCCTTCACCCGTTCATTGGTTTTGATCTCTCCATCCCTCTGACGGCCACCACTACGCAGAGCGTGAGCATCTCAACGGCTGCATCGCAGTATGAACAAAAACTCGAAGATCAGCGCGATATTCCAGACCTGTCCACACGGGCTGCGCTATTGACCGGACTCGGGTACACGATGGTGTTCAACCGAAACGTGGTCGTGCAGCCCTTCATCAGCTATGCACTGCCCCTTACCAACATCTCAGCGGCAACGGCCTACGCGCCAAGCACGTTCGGTCAGTTGCGTATCGGTGTGAACCTTTCGGTCGGATTTTCGGAAGCCAAACCGATCGTCAAGGACAAGCCGGTCATCGCTGGAACCATGGACCGCATCACGGGTCTTCGCGGCAGCGATCAAGAAGTCGCGGTGACGTCGATCGACGTCGAGGATGTGCGCTACAATGAGATGTTCCCCCTCGTACCATACATTTTCTGCGCCGAAGGGGGTCTGCCAGGTGACGGCGATCAGACGACCGGATATGGATCTGTTAGTGGCGAGTTTCAACTTAGCTCCCTCCCGCTGGACGCGATCGAGGTCAATCGAAACCTCCTGAACATCATCGCGACCCGCATGAAGCTTGTGCCGCACGCAACGCTAACAATTACTGGTGCGGCTGACGGCCGTTCTGAACGATCAGCCAAGGGGCTTCCACAGTCCCGAGCTGACTGGGCAAAGACCTATCTGGTTGGCTCTTGCGGGATCGAAGGGTCACGCATCGTCACCCGGACAACATCCATCCCCGATAAGCCATCAGCGCCCAATGATGCGGATGGGATCGCCGAAAACCGTCGCATTGAACTGAGCTCTGATGTTCCCGATATCCTTGCACCAGTGGTGATCGCCGCCGACAACCAGCGCATTGCCAACTTCGATGTCGTGATGTTCTACCCACGGTTCTCGGGAGATACTGTTCGCTCGTGGTCATTGACGATCTCGCAGGCCGGGCGGATACTGAAGGAGACCACCGGTACGCTATTGCCGTCCAAGCTGAGTTGGTCACTAAAGCCCAATGAGCTCTCTGCTGCCCAAGTTCCAGTGGACTATGAACTTGTGATGCGCAATGTTGATGCTGACTCGGTGGTCGTTGCGGGTTCGATTCCTGTCGACTACGTATCCAGTGTCAGAAAGAAGACCGAAAACCTTGCGGACAAAACAGTCGATAAGTATTCCCTCATCCTGTTTGATTTCGATGATTCCGAGCTAACAACCGAGAACATCTCCGTACTCGAACAGATGGTACTTCCCAA
>JBILLF010000030.1:0-21229 GCA_044376225.1 Patescibacteria group bacterium
CGACCTTGTTCGCAACATCGGCATCATGGCTCACATTGATGCCGGCAAGACGACGACGACAGAGCGCATTCTGTACTATACCGGCGTGCTGCATCGCATGGGCGAAGTTCATGAAGGCACAGCTTTCACGGACTATATGGAGCAGGAGAAGGAGCGTGGGATCACCATTACTTCAGCTGCTGTTTCCTGCAGCTGGAAGGGGACGACGATCAACATCATCGACACACCTGGGCACGTTGACTTCACTGCTGAAGTACAACGTTCGCTTCGGGTTCTTGACGGGTCGATCGGACTCTTCTGTGCCGTAGCCGGCGTAGAACCACAATCTGAAACTGTCTGGCATCAGGCCAATCAGTACGGCGTGCCACGCATTGCCTTCGTCAACAAGATGGACCGAATCGGGGCCAACTTCCCACGAGTTCTCGAAATGATGAGAGCACGTTTAGGAGCTAACCCTGTAGCCTTGCAGATTCCATTGGGAGCCGAGGACGAGTTCCGAGGTGTCATCGATCTAATCGACCGCGTGGCCATCGTCTTTGATGATGAAAACGGCGAACACTTTGAGATCTGTCCAATTCCAGAAGATCACGCAGCGCACGCTGAGCTAGCGCGTTCCCTTCTGCTTGAGGCTGTGGCTGAGCAGAGAGATGATCTTCTCGAGCGGTACCTCTCTGGTGACGAGATCACGGCAGAGGAGCTCCGGCAGGTTGTTCGCCAAGCAACGCTCTCGCTAGCGATCACACCGGTTTTTTGCGGCAGTTCATTCAAGAACAAGGGTGTTCAGCAGCTGCTCGATGCAGTGGTGGCCTATCTACCCTCACCGATGGATGTGGGATCGACAGCTGGTCACAGTATCACGGATCATGACGTCGTCATAGAACGCAAGCCCCTTGACAGCGAACCATTCTCAGCGCTGGCTTTCAAGATCATCACCGACCCATTTGTGGGCAGGCTGACCTTCATCCGGATCTATTCCGGTACGTTGACAGCTGGTGAGCAGATCTTCAACATTACCAATGACAAGAAAGAGCGAGCCGGCAAGATCCTTCGCATGAGTGCAAACAAACGCGAAGAATTGCAGGGGGCCTATGCCGGAGATATCGTCGCCATCCCGGCTATGCGGTTCACGCGAACTGGCGACACACTGTGCGACCCCAAGCACCCAATTCTGTTGGAAAGCATCACGTTCTCAGATCCCGTTATCAACCAAGCGGTTGAGGCGCGGACGCTGGCGGATCAGGATAAACTGACGGAATCCTTACATCGGCTCTCTGAAGAAGATCCGACGTTTCGATTTCACACGGATGCAGAATCCGGACAGATCATCATATCGGGTGTCGGTGAGCTCCACCTGGAGATCATCGTCGACCGGTTAAAGCGAGAATTCAACGTCCCCGTTAAAGTGGGGAAACCTCAGGTCGCCTATCGGGAAACGATTACTTCGACAGCGCGCGCGGAAGGCAAGTTCATCCGCAGTGCATCGGGGAAAAATCAATTCGGTCAGGTCACAATTGAGGTACGACCAAATGACCCAGGAAAAGGTCTCGAGTTCGTCAACGAACTTGCACCGGAGACACTTCCCGCGTTATACGTCAAGAGTGCAGAGAAGGGCTCTTTAGAAGCCCTTAAGGTCGGTCCGCTCGCAGGATACCCCATGATTGACATCATGGCCGTCCTTGTCGATGCGGCATACAATGAAGAAGACGCAACGGAAACGGCTTATGCCGTTGCCAGCTCGATCGCTGCGAAGGATGCTTCACGGATGGCCAGCCCGGTCATTATAGAGCCCGTCTTCCAGGTCGAGGTAGTCACGCCCGAGGAGTATGTGGGCGAGGTCATTGCTGACCTCAGCTCGCGAAGCGGAATGGTGCAGGGCATTGCCCAGCGCGATATTCTGCAAGTTGTGACGGCATTGGTGCCGCTGTCCCAACTATTCGGCTACGTGACGCAGTTGCGATCGCTCTCGCAGGGGAGAGCCTCGTATTCCATGCATTTCCATGGATACGACAAGGCTCTCAGACGCTCGTAAACAGTCGAGCTAACCCATGCGATAGTGCGCGCAGCGCGCCCGCCAAAAAATATTTTGGTGCCGGGGTGGCTGTGCATTGCGTTTACGTCGAAAAACTTTCGTAGCTTTGTTTTCTGTCTCCGAAAGCACGTACGCACAGTGCACGCCAACGAAACAGAACGAAAACCACAGACAACATTCGTTTTTCTTCACACCTCACTCAAGACAATCTGAGGAGTCGGCACAATGGCCAAAGAGAAATTTGAGCGGAACAAACCGCACGTAAACGTTGGTACGATCGGTCACGTTGACCACGGTAAGACCACACTGACCGCAGCCATCACCATGTGTCTGGCCACCAAGGGTCTGGCACAGCAGCGTTCCTTCGATTCGATCGACAACGCTCCTGAAGAGAAGGCACGTGGGATCACGATCGCCACGGCGCACGTTGAGTACGAGACGGGCAACCGTCACTACGCTCACGTGGACTGTCCAGGCCACGCTGACTATGTCAAGAACATGATCACGGGTGCTGCTCAGATGGACGGTGCCATCCTCGTGGTAGCCGCTACGGACGGCCCGATGCCTCAGACGCGCGAGCACATCCTGCTTGCTCGCCAGGTTGGTGTGCCACGTATCGTGGTGTTCATGAACAAGGTAGACATCGCCGATCCAGATCTGGTTGATCTTGTCGAGATGGAAATCCGCGAGCTTCTGAGCAAGTACGAATTCCCGGGCGATGATATTCCTATCATCAAGGGTTCGGCACTCAAGGCTCTGGATGCAGCAGCAGGTGGTCAGGGTCCAGATGCAGCTGATATGCAGTGCATCTTCGAACTCATGGATGCCGTTGACAGCTACATCCCAACGCCACAGCGCGATGTTGACAAGCCATTCCTGATGCCGGTTGAAGATGTGTTCTCGATCACAGGTCGTGGAACGGTTGCAACGGGTCGTATCGAGCGTGGTATCGTCAAGGTCAACGAAGAAGTTGAGCTCGTCGGCTTCGGTCTTCAGAAGAAGACCACCGTTACGGGTATCGAAATGTTCCGCAAGCTTCTGGATGAAGGTCAGGCCGGTGACAACTGCGGTCTGCTCCTGCGCGGTGTTGACAAGGAAGAAATCGAGCGCGGCATGGTTATCGCCAAGCCAGGCTCAATCACTCCGCACCACAAGTTCAAGGCTCAGGCATACGTGCTGACCAAGGACGAAGGTGGCCGTCACACGCCATTCTTCTCGAACTACCGTCCACAATTCTACTTCCGTACAACGGACGTTACCGGTATCCTCACACTGCCTAGCGGCGTTGAGATGATCATGCCTGGTGATAACGTTGACAACCTGGAAGTGGCTCTCATCACACCAGTGGCCATGGAAGAAGGGCTTCGCTTCGCTATTCGCGAAGGCGGACGTACAGTTGGCGCCGGCGTGGTAACTGCGATCATCGAATAAAAAACAGACAGGTTAAGACACGCGAGGAGGGTGTAACAGCCCTCCTCGTTTTTGTCTCCGAACGAAACTCCAAGTGGGAGAATTCCGGGAGAATTACTGAGTGGCAACGCAACGCATTCGCATCAAGCTTCGCTCGTACGATCACAATTTGATCGATCGCTCGGCAGAGCGCATCGTACGGACGGTCAAGCAAACCGGGGCTGTGGTCTCGGGCCCGATTCCTCTGCCGACCGAACGATCGGTTTATACCGTTCTTCGTTCGCCACACGTTGACAAGAAGTCACGTGAGCAGTTTGAGGCCCGTGTGCACAAGAGAGTGATCGATATCTTCAGCAGCACGCCGAAGACGATTGATGCTCTGATGCGCCTCGAACTGCCGGCCGGTGTTGATGTGGAAGTGAAAGTCTAGGGAAAAAGGACAATGAGTGCAATTCTCGGACGCAAGTTGGGCATGACTAGCATCTTCTCTGAAGATGGCGTCTTCATACCGTGTACGGTAATCGAAGCCGGTCCCTGCCCAGTGGTCCAAATCAAAACAAAAGAAAACGACGGGTATGACAGCGTCCAGATCGGTTTTGAGCCGATCGCTGAGCGCAAGGTGAATCGTCCGCAAGCCGGACACTTTGCCAAGCATGAGCTCGCCCCAACGCGTCACCTGAAGGAATTCCGTCAACTTGTTGACAAGGTGAAGAACGGTGACATCGTCACGGTGGATTCGTTCGCAGCCGGAGACAAGATCAAGGTCTCGGCAACGAGCAAGGGTAAGGGCTTCCAGGGCGTCGTGCGCCGTCACCATTTCGGTGGTGTTGGTATGGCAACGCACGGTCAGTCTGACCGTCCGCGTGCCCCGGGCTCGATCGGCTCCTCGTCGTATCCGTCTCGCGTGTTCAAGGGAATGCGCATGGCCGGCCGCATGGGCGGGACGCGGATCTCGGTCCGAAACCTTACAATCCTTCGTGTGATGCCTGAGCAGAATCTGATCCTGATCAAGGGCAGCATTCCGGGCGCCATGAACTCACTTGTCGAAATTGTCAAGCTCTAAAGAAGAACACTACCATGACAGTGGATGTACTCACAAAAGATGGAAAGCCAGCAGGCTCAGTAGAGCTACCGGATTCCGTCTTCGGCATCGAGCCGAGCGAGCACGCGATGTACCAAGCGGTACGTGCGTACTTGGCCAACCGACGTCAGGGCACGCACAAGAACAAAACGCGTGCTGAAGTTTCGGGTGGTGGCAAGAAGCCATTCAAGCAGAAGGGAACCGGCGGAGCACGCCGTGGTACGAGCCGTTCGCCGCTGATGCCGGGCGGAGGCAAGATCCATGGACCTAAGCCGCACCTCTACACCATTGAGCTTCCTATCAAGGTCAAGCGTCTTGCACGTAAGTCAGCTCTGACGCTGCGCGCTCGCGAAAACAACCTTGTCGTAGTCGAAGACTTTGCGTTGTCAGCTCCAAAGACGCGTGAAGTAGCTACTATGCTCAAGGCAGTCAACCTAGAAGGCGCAAAGGTATTGATGCTGCTCCCGAGCGCAGATGAAACATTCGTGCGTTCGGCCCGTAACATCGCCGGCGTGTCAACGTTTCCCGCTGATAAGATCTCGGCCTATGACGTGCTCAACCACGGCAAGCTTTTGATCTTTAAGAGTGCCATCGACACGATTACGAAGTCTTTTGGTGATGATGGAGGTGCTCAATGATCAATGTATTGCGCAAGCCCCTTCTCACTGAGAAGGCCTCCAAGGTTGGACATCTGAACCAATACGTGTTCGAAGTCTCTCCGGATGCGAACAAACTCCAGATCCGCCAGGCTATCAAGGCGATGTTCGACGTGGACGCTGTGAGCGTTCGCACGGTGCGGGTTAAGGGGAAAGTCAAGACGCGCATGACTCGTAAGGGCATGCAGGTTGGACGTACGAATTTGAAGAAGAAGGCCTACGTCACGCTCAAGCAAGGACAGACGATCGACATCGTTTCCGGTGAAGGAAACGAGGACTGATCACGGATAAACTGAAGCAGAATCATGGCAACGAGAAATCTCAAACCAATCACGCCGGGAACGCGCTACTACAGCATCAGTACCTTCGACGAAATCACAACGTCGAAGCCTGAGAAGAGCCTTCTTGAGCCGATCAAGAAGTCCGGCGGTCGCAACAATACGGGTCGCGTTACATCGCGTCACCGTGGTGGTGGACACAAGCGCATGTATCGCATCATCGACTTCAAGCGCAATAAGCCTGGCGTCGAGGCAACGGTGATGACGATCGAATACGATCCGAACCGTACGTGCCGCATTGCTCTTCTGCAGTATGCAGACGGTGAAAAGCGTTACATCATCGCGCCGGATAAGGTAAAGGTCGGACAGAAGCTCATGAGTGGTCCTTCGGCCGAGCCGAAGGATGGCAATGCTCTGCCCCTTAGCAAGATTCCTGTGGGGTACTTCATCCACAACATCGAAATGCGTCCTGGCAAGGGCGGTCAGATGGTTCGTTCGGCTGGCACTGCCGCGCAGTTCGTCGGTGTGGACGGAGACAAGGCACAGATCAAGCTGCCTTCCGGTGAGATCCGCATGGTGCCGTCAGTCTGCATGGCAACGATCGGTGTTGTGAGCAATGGTTCGCACGAGAACATTAGTTACGGCAAGGCTGGTCGCATGCGCTGGTTGGGCGTTCGCCCGCAAACCCGTGGTATGGCTATGAACCCGATTGACCACCCGAACGGTGGTGGTGAAGGTCGCTCGAAGTCGGGCGGTGGACGCAAGCATCTGCGCAGTCCATGGGGTCAGCTTGCAAAGGGGCTGAAGACTCGCAAAAAGAAGAACAAGTCGGATGACATGATCATTCGCAAACGAAACGCATAATAACGGAACCGGGAGTTAGGAATCCATGCCACGTTCACTGAAGAAAGAACCATTCGTCAGCTTTAAGCTCACGAAGAAGGTTACGGCTCTGAATGATGCAGGCAAGAAGACAGTGGTCAAGACCTGGTCACGGGCCTCGACGATCTCGCCGGACTTCGTAGGACACACATTCGCCGTGCACAACGGTAACAAGTTCATTCCGGTGTATGTAACGGAAAACATGGTCGGTCACAAGTTGGGCGAGTTTGCTCCAACGCGTACTTACCGTGGCCATGCCGGCAACCGGAAAGATCTCAAAACGGGTAAGAAGTAAGGACGTATGATGGAAGCACGTGCTATCAAACGCTACAATCGATCCTCACCGCGCAAGATGCGCTTGGTGGTTGATCTGATCCGTGGGAAGTCTGCGCAGGAAGCTCTCAACATCCTGCAGTTTTCAGACAAAGCAGCCGGGTCCGTTGCTCAGCTGACCCTGAAGTCAGCCATCAGCAACCTCACCGCCAAGGATCAAGGGATCGATCCTGAATCGATCATGGTCAAGGAGTGCTTTGTCGATCCCGGACCGACGATGAAGAGGATCTCTCCGGCACCGATGGGCCGTGCCTATCGCATTCGCAAGCGCTCGCATCATCTCACCATCATCGTTTCGACGAAACAGTAAGCGGAGTCAAGACACGTGGGTCAGAAGACAAATCCAATCGGGCTGCGCCTGGGAATCATCCGCCAGTGGGAAGCCAACTGGTTTGATGAGAAGAACGTAGCGGACAAGCTTCAAGAAGATATCAAGGTCCGTGAGTACATCAAGCAGCGTCTCAAGAAGGCTAGCGTTGCTCGCATCATTGTGGAGCGAACGGCAAAGCAGCTTCGCGTGACCATCAACACGTCCCGTCCGGGCGTGATCATCGGTCGCTCGGGTAAGGACATCGCCGCCCTCGAAGAAGAATTGCGTCGCGTCACAAAGAAGGACGTCAAGGTTCTCATCAGTGAGATCAAGCGTCCGGAACTCGATGCGCAGCTTGTGGCTGACAACATCGCGGCACAGCTCGAAGGACGTATCTCGTTCCGCCGGGCGATGAAGAACGCCGTCAGCAGCACCATGCGCGTAGGGGCTGAAGGTGTGCGTGTGATGTGTTCGGGTCGTCTTGGCGGTGCTGACATGACGCGTCAGGAACAGTACAAAGAAGGTCGTGTTCCGCTGCACACGCTGCGGGCCGACATTGACTACGCCCAGAGCCGTGCAGAAACCGTTTACGGTTCGATCGGTGTAAAGGTGTGGATCTGCCGAGGCGATGTCTTCGGCAAGCAACAGTCCAAGGAACAGTAAAGAAGTCAGGCAGAAGGCAACGACATGCTTATCCCAAAAAGAGTAAAACACCGCAAAACCCAGCGTGGCCGCCGTCGTGGCAAGGCGTATCGCGGTTCGACGGTAGCATTTGGTTCGTTCGGGCTCAAGGCTCTCGAAGGGGCTTGGATCACGAACCGTCAGATCGAGTCGGCCCGTATCGCCATCAACCGTTACCTGCGTCGTGACGGTAAGGTGTGGATCCGAATCTTCCCGGACAAGCCGGTGACCAAGAAGCCGGCTGAGACGCGAATGGGTTCAGGAAAGGGTAATCCTGAGTTCTGGGTAGCGGTGGTCAAGCCGGGGCGCATCTTGTTCGAGATTGATGGTGTAACGAAGGAACGTGCTGAAGAGGCTGTTCGTCTGGCCATCAACAAGCTGCCGATCAAGTGCAAGTTTGTTCAACGTGTTGATTTGGAGGCCTGAGAACATGAAGTCACGTAAGGCATCAGACCTTCGGTCGCTGACAACGCAGGAACTCTCGGCATTCCTAAACGAGAGCGTTGAGAACATCACGCGTCTGCGGTTCCAGCTTGCGCTGGGTCAGCTCCAGGATTCAGCCAGTATTAAGACGCTTCGGAAGGACATCGCTCGTCTCAAGACGATCCTTCACGAGCGGAACACCAACGCCAATTGATTCGGAAGACGACAATGTCAGAAGAAACATCAGTAACAGCTCAAGCCACAACACGCCGCAAGACGCGCGTTGGCAAGGTTGTGAGCAACAAAGCCGACAAGACGATCATCGTGAGCATTGAACGTCAGGTAGCGCACCCGCTCTATCGTAAGTACTTCAAGCAGACGACCAAGGTCATGGCACACGACCCCAACAACGAGTGCAACATCGGCGATACGGTCAAGGTCATCGAGCACCGTCCGCTTAGCGCCCGCAAGCGCTGGGCTCTGGTGGAAATCATCGAACGGGCGCAGTAAGGGAGAAAACCAATGATTCAAGAGGAAACAAACCTTGTCGTTGCTGACAACTCGGGTGCCCGCAAGCTGCGTTGCATTCGCGTTCTGGGCGGCCATGGCAAGCGGTATGCATCAGTCGGTGACATCATCGTCTGCTCGGTCAAGGCCGCACTTCCTGCTGGTGCAGTGAAGAAGGGTGAGGTCGTCAAGGCTGTGGTGGTGCGCACCAAGAAGGAATTGCGTCGTCGCGACGGGTCGTTCATTCGCTTTGACGAAAACGCCGCCGTTGTGATCAACAACAACAACGATCCGCGCGGAACGCGCATCTTCGGGCCGGTTGCCCGGGAACTGCGTGAGCGCGCATTCATGAAGATCATTTCGCTGGCACCAGAGGTACTCTGAGGTAGATGATGAAACTCAAGATCAAGAAGGGCGACGAAGTCGTCGTTATCGCCGGAAAGAACCGTGGAGCCCGTGGACGTGTCCTGCTCGTGCAGCCGTCGGATATGCGCATCCTCGTAGAGGGGGTGAACATCCGCAAGAAGGCTGTTCGTCCGTCCCCGAAGTACCCGAACGGCGGTATCATCGAAATGGAAGGCCCCATTCACTATTCGAATGTTCAGCTGGCTGAGAAGGTTGATTCGTCAACACGACGTAACACCGCCGCAAAGCCTGCTGCAAAGACCAAGGCCAAGTCGAAGGCCAAGGCCGCATCCGAAGAATAATCTGGACGAATGACGAAGGAATCAACCCAACATGGCTAAGACAACAACCAAACGGGACCAATTCAAGCCGGAAGGACCGCGCCTCGAGGACATCAGTGATGTCCGCGTGCCGGCTCGCCTCCACGCGTTCTACAAAGAGACCGTGGCCCCGGCCCTGATGCAGCGGTTCAACTACTCGAGCGTGATGCAGGTGCCGCGGATCGAAAAGATCGCCATCAACATCGGCGTCGGACAAGCTACACAGGATGCAAAGCTGCTGCAGGCAGCCGTCAACGAGCTTGAACTGATCGTTGGTCAGCGTCCGGCTGTGTCTCGCGCACGCAAGTCGATCGCAAACTTCAAGCTTCGTGAAGGTATGCCGATCGGTGCTCGTGTCACGCTACGTCGTGCTCACATGTACGAGTTCCTGGATCGCTTCATCAACATTGCTGCTCCACGTATTCGTGACTTCCGCGGATTCTCGGACAAGAGCTTTGACGGTCGTGGCAACTACACAATCGGTATCAAGGAACAAATCATCTTCCCGGAAATCGATGTCGACAAGGTATCGAAGATCCAGGGTATGGACATCACATTTGTGACGTCGGCTACAACGGACGAAGAAGCACATGCGCTTCTGCAAGAGTTTGGATTCCCCTTCCGTAAACGCGACTAAACTGATCTACGAGAACACCTCATGGCGAAGACGTCAATCATAGCCCGCAATTCCAAGCGCATTCGTTTGGTGGCCAAGTATGCCGATCGCCGCGCTGCCCTCAAAGCAGCCGGAGATATGGTGGGATTGCAGAAGCTGCCACGCAATAGCTCACCGACCCGTGTCCGTAACCGCTGTCTGATCACCGGCCGCGGCAAGGGAGTGTACCGCAAGTTCGGACTGTGCCGCAACATGTTCCGGCTTCTTGCCCTCGAAGGTAAGATCCCTGGAATGCGCAAGGCAAGCTGGTAACCCCAACGTCCTTTTTTGAACACGACCAACGACGACGAATTATGCCAGTCACAGATACCATCGCAGACTTTCTGACGCGCATCCGCAATGCGTCAGCCGCAAAGCACAAGAGTGTTGATGTACCAGCATCGAACTTGAAGATTGCCATTGCGGAGATCCTCAAGGACCAAGGCTTCATCCAGGACTTTTCGAAGGCCGAGGATGGCAAGCAGGGTGTGCTGAGCCTCAAGCTCCGCTACTACTACGGGCAGCCTGTCATTCGTGAGATCCAGCGTGTGAGCAAGCCCGGGCGACGCATCTATGCGCCAGTCGAGCGTCTTCCGCGCGTGCGTAACGGCCTTGGCATCGCCATCGTCTCAACGCCTCGGGGTGTGATGACCGACAAGCAGGCACGCCGCGAAAACGTCGGCGGCGAGATTCTGTGCACCATCTGGTAAGAAGAGAAGCAGGAGTACACTACAATGTCACGAGTCGGAAAAAAGCCAATCACTGTCCCGAACAACGTCACGGTCAAGTTTGACGGGGCGCTCTGTTCAGTCAAGGGGCCAAAGGGTGAACTATCGTTCTCTGTCGATGCGTCGATCACGCCGCAGATGGATAACGGAACATTGACCTTTGTTCGTGCCAATGACGACAAGAAGGTTCGTGCACTGCACGGCCTAACGCGTGCGATGATCGCATGGATGGTCGATGGCGTCACGAACGGTTTCACAAAGAATCTTTCTATCGAAGGCGTTGGATACAAGGTAGAGATGCGCGGAAAGAACCTGCTTCTTTCGCTCGGCTTCTCACACCCGATCCTGTTCATGCCCCCTGACGGAGTCGAGTTTGCAGTTGCGTCACCTACGGCCTTCTCGGTCAAGGGGATCAACAAGCACCTCGTCGGCGAAGTCGCTGCCAAGGTCCGTGAACTGCGTCCACCAGAGCCATACAAAGGCAAGGGCATTCGCTACGAAGGTGAGTACATCCGCCGTAAGGCCGGTAAGTCGGCAGGTAAGTAAGGAGAACCAAGACCATGAATCGCATCAAGCTCAAGAACGTTCGCCATGCCCGTCGCGACCGCCGTGTGCGGAAGGACATCTCTGGTACGCCATCGCGTCCACGGCTGACGGTGTTCCGCTCACTCAAGCACATATATGCACAGGTGATCGACGATGTGTCAGCAAAGACACTCGTGTCCGCCTCGACGGTAGATGCCGAGGTCCGCTCGAAGGCCGCGGGTCTGTCCAAGGTCGAAGAGAGCCGCCTCGTCGGAGCTCTTCTTGCCGACCGTGCCAAAGCCGCGAACGTAACGTCAGTGGCGTTCGATCGCAACGGTTTCCTTTTTCACGGTCGTGTCAAGGCTCTGGCCGATGCGGCTCGTGAAGGTGGGCTTGATTTCTAACGAAGAACGAAACGGAGAACAGTTACGTGGCAAAGCAAAAACTATCGGACCTCAACCTCAAGGACAAGATCGTCTATGTGGGCCGGACAGCGAAGGTTGTAAAGGGCGGACGCCGTTTCAACTTCTCGGCAATGGTCGTCGTCGGCGATGAGCAGGGACACGTCGGATATGGTCTCGGCAAGGCCGGTGAGGTTTCCAATGCTGTTACGAAGGCGACAGAGGCTGCAAAGAAGTCGGTCGTTAAAGTGCGCATTGAAAACGGCACAATTCCTCACGAAGTCATTGGACGTTTCGGTGCCGCCAAGGTTCTGATCCGCCCAGCTACACCCGGTACTGGTGTTATCGCTGCAGGGGGCGTGCGTGCCATCCTCGAACTCGCGGGCGTCAAGGACGTTCTGACGAAGTCGCAGGGGTCCTCAAATCCGCACAATACGGTCAAGGCCACGATTGATGCTTTGATGCAACTCGAAGATGCCGGCGCTGTCGCAGTTCGCCGCGGGGTCAGCATCGAGAAGGTTCTTCACGGCTAAGCAAGGAGAAGTCACTACCATGAAACTCAAGATCACACAGGTCAAGTCGTCCATCGGCGCACTCAAGGCACACAAGGCAACGATCAAGGCACTCGGCCTGGGACGTCCGCACTACGTGTCGGTAAAGCCGAAGAATCCCCAGATTCTGGGCATGGTGAACGCTGTTCGCCACCTCGTGACAGTTGAAGAGATCGCAGACTGAGGCAACCAATGAAACACATCGGAAATCTTTCGCCCGCACCGGGCTCCCGTCACAAGAAGAAGCGCGTTGGTCGTGGAGCAGGCTCCGGCCATGGTGGTACAGCCACACGCGGTCACAAGGGACACCAGTCTCGCAGCGGCGGACATCAAAGCCGTGGCTTCGAGGGTGGTCAGATGACCCTTACGCGCCGCATCCCGAAGTTCGGCTTCACGAACATCAACCGCGTTGAGTACCAAGAAGTGAACGTGGCGACACTTCAGCGCCTGGTTGATGAGAAGCGCATCACCGACGGCGTTGTGTCGAAGGACGTGCTTGTGAATCTCGGCGTGATCCGCATCAAATCTGCACCAATCAAGATCCTTGGTAATGGCGATCTGTCAGCAACGCTGACGGTGTCCTGCGACAAGATCTCCGCAGCGGCCAAGACCAAGATCGAATCTGCCGGAGGAGCGGTAACCGTTCATGGCTAATATCGTGACCACTTTCCGGAACATGTTCCGGATCGAAGAGCTTCGCGATCGGATCATCTTTACGCTGATCGCCTTGCTTGCCGTCCGCATCGGATCGCTCATCGCGATTCCTGGTGTGGACACGGCGTCCTTGAAGGCCCTTCAGGCGACCTCCTCGGACGGGGGCATCTTCGAAATCTATAACCTGTTCGTTGGTGGTGCCTTCGAAAACGCAGCCATCTTCGCACTGGGTATTATGCCGTACATCTCGGCCAGCATCATCCTGCAAATTGGTGGGGTTGTGCTTCCACAGCTGCAGAAGCTGCAGCGCGAGGGTGATGACGGACGTCGGAAGATCAACCAGCTCACGCGAGTTCTGACAATTCCGATCGCTGCTCTCCAGGCATGGGGCGTAACGATCAAGCTCGTCAATGACTACGGCGCATCGATCCCTGATCACGGCCTTTTCTGGACGATCTCCAGCGTATTGGTTATGACGGCGGGAACAGTTGGTTTGATGTGGATCGGCGAACAGATCACTGATCGAGGTCTTGGCAATGGTATCTCGTTGATCATCTTCATCGGTATCATCTCGCGTCTCCCAGTAGGCATCTATCAGCAGTTCGTCACATCGGGCAATGGCAGTCAGATCGGTCGCGATCTCGTCGTTGGCGCTATCTTCCTGACACTGTTGCTAGGTATCATCGCCGTGGTGATCCTGATCACGCAGGGGGCTCGCCGAATTCCTGTCCAGTATGCGAAGCGCGTGGTAGGACGTAAGGTGTATGGCGGTACAACGCAATACATCCCTCTTCGTGTGAACACAGCTGGTGTGATGCCGATCATCTTTGCCCAGTCGATTCTGTTCATCCCGGGCACCATTGCGTCGTTCTTTCCGAACGTAGAGTTTCTCCGCTCGGTGGAGTTTGCGCTGCGTCCAGACGGCGTTCTATACGCTGTGATGTACGGTCTGATGATCGTCTTCTTTACCTACTTCTACACGGCTATTGCCTTCAATCCGAAGGAAGTGTCCGACAACATGAAGAAGAACGGTGGTTTCATTCCGGGTGTACGCCCAGGAAGCGCCACGGCTGAATACATCGAAAACATTCTTACCCGAATCACGCTGCCCGGGGCGATTTTCCTGGCCATTATTGCAATCCTTCCAACGTTTGCGATCAATGTCCTCACTGTGCAGCCTGGTTTGGCCTCGTTCTTTGGCGGAACAAGTCTTCTCATCGTCGTTGGTGTTGCTCTCGACACGCTGCAACAGATCGAGTCCTATCTCCTGATGCGTCATTATGACGGCTTCATGAAGACAGGCAAGATCAGGGGGCGTGCAGGAGCCACCTCCTAACGTCGATGTCGCCGGTTAACGTTCGTGTTCCCGTCCATGACGCGGAAGCGATTCTGAAGATCGAATCAGCATGCCGGATCGTTGCCGATGTGCTGAGTCACCTGCAGAAGTATGTTGTACCGGGCGCCGTAACGCTGGAGCTTGATGCTATCGCTGAGGATTTTATTCGTACGCGAGGTGGAGAGCCGGCATTCAAAGGGTACGAAGTCGACACCAAGGTCTATCCCTACACGCTCTGCGTAAGCATCGATGAAGAGGTGGTCCACGGTATGCCGGGGCAACGAGTCCTCAAAGAGGGCCAGATCGTTTCGGTTGACGTCGGAGTGAAGAAAGACGGGTACTATGGTGATAGTGCGTTCACCTTTGCGGTGGGCGAGATCACCGCAGACAAACAACGGTTGCTTGATGTGACGCAGGAGTCACTTCAGCTTGGCATCGAGCAGGCCGTGGATGGACACCGGGTGTATGACATTGCCCGTGCTGTCCAAACGTGTGTTGAAAATCAAGGATTCTCGGTGGTTCGGGAGCTCGTAGGTCATGGCATTGGTCAGCATCTGCATGAAGAGCCCCCTGTTCCAAACTTCGTGCCGGGCTTGCTGCATCGCAATCGGTTTCCTAATGTGCCGCTTCGATCAGGAATGGCTCTGGCGATCGAGCCGATGGTGAACCTAGGATTGTTCCATGTTCATACGGCTCGGGACGGATGGACGGTGTATGCAGCTGATGGAAAGCCATCGGCGCACTTCGAGCACACAATCGTTGTGGACGGACCAACACCGAGAATTTTGACGGAATGGTAAACTAACAAAGGTGGCATTTTAAAGCATGGGTCGCGAAGACGTCATACGTGTCGATGGCACGATCGAGGAGGCACTCCCGAACACCCAGTTCATCGTGAAGCTGGATAACGGGCATAAGATCCTCGCACACGTGTCCGGTAAGATGCGTATGCACTTCATCAAGATCTTTCGTGGTGACAAGGTCACCGTTGAAATGTCGCCGTATGATCTGTCTAAAGGACGGATCGTTTACCGCTACAAGTAACGAAGCTCACTCACAGGTGAAAAAATGAAAGTTCAAGCATCAGTCAAGAAGCGCAGCCCGGAGGACAAGATCGTCCGCCGCAAGGGACGGGTTTACGTGATCAACAAGAAAAACCCACGCTTCAAGCAACGCCAAGGCTAAAAAGGGAGACACAACGTGGCTCGTATCGCAGGAATCGACCTACCAAAAAACAAGCGCGGAATCGTCGCGCTCACCTACATCTTCGGCATTGGCCGCACGGTCAGTGGAGAGGTGCTGGATAAAGCCGGCATCGACCACAGCAAGCGTGTGTCAACGTGGACAGATGATGAAGTAGCCCGCATCCGGCAGGCGATCGCCGACTACAAGGTCGAAGGTCAGCTTCGCTCGGAGATCCAGCTCAACATCAAGCGATTGATGGATGTTGGATGCTATCGCGGACTGCGTCATCGTCGCGGGCTCCCAGCCCGTGGTCAGCGCACACGCACGAATGCGCGTACCCGCAAGGGCAAGCGTAAGACAGTGGCCGGTAAGAAGAAGGCTGTGAAGAAGTAATACAGGAATGAACCAGAATGGCAGCTGCTAAAAAGCGCGTAAAGCGCAAGATCGTTTCGGATGTCCACGGTAAAGTGTTCGTCCGCGCAACGTTCAATAACGTCATCGTGACCGTTACGGACACCTACGGCAACACACTTTCGTGGTCGTCGGCCGGTAAGAACGGATTCCGTGGATCAAAGAAGAACACCCCGTATGCCTCCCAGGTGTCGGCTGATAAGGCCGCACGTGAAGCATTCGAAATGGGCCTTCGCAAGGTCGACGTGGTCGTCAAGGGCCCAGGTTCGGGTCGCGAAGCTGCCATCCGGGCACTGACGCAGGCAGGATTCGAGGTACTCTCGATCCTTGATGAGACGCCGCTACCGCACAACGGTTGCCGTCCACCGAAGAAGCGCCGGGTCTAATCGGCACTCTTCACCCAATTGTGTGACATTGATCTAAGGAACGACATGAACATGCAGATGCAGATGCCGGAAGGCGTCGTCGTCGAAGAACTCGGAAGCCCGTATCACGCCCGATTTATTCTCAACCCACTTGAAGAGGGATACGGTACCACGATCGGTAATGCATTCCGCCGTGTGCTGCTGTCCTCCATTCAGGGCTCATCGATCGTTGGTGTAAAGATCTCGGACGTTCAGCACGAGTTCCAAACGATTCCGGGCGTTGTTGAGGACATGTGCGAAATCATCCTCAACCTCAAGGAAGTTCGCTTCCGTGTTGCTGATCCGAAGATCACCAATCGCGTGACATTCCGCGTCAAGGGTCAGGCATCATGGACAGCACAAATGATCCAGGATGCTTCGGCAGGAGCTATCGAGGTACTCGATCCGTCCAAGAAGATCGCAACCCTCTCAAAAGACGCAGATTTTGACGTTGAACTGCGCATCGGACGTGGCAAGGGATACGTCCCAGCCGAAGATCAGAACACGGCCGACTTCACCGTTGGAATGCTCCCGATCGATGCGATTTACACGCCGATCAAGAACGTGATCTTTAACGTCGAGCCATTCCGCGTTGGACAGAAGACCGATTATGAGCGCCTTGTTCTTGACGTCTCAACCGACGGCTCGATCACGGCCAAGGAAGCCGTTGAGCATTCAGCCGGAATTCTGCGCTCGCACATCGCTCTGCTGCTCGGCGTAAACCCAGCCGTCGCCTCCAATGATGGTGCCGAGACGGTTGCTTCAGACTCTGAAGCTGATCGTGAGCGTGCTCGGGTCCGTCGGATTCTGCTGCAGCCGGTAGATGAACTTGAACTCAGTGTGCGTGCCCACAACTGCCTTAAGGCCGCAAACATCAAATCACTGGCAGATCTTGTAGGCCTGCAAGAGACAGACCTGCTGAAGTTCCGCAACTTCGGCCGCAAGTCTCTGTCAGAACTGGCAGAAGTTGTTGTCCAGAACGGACTCCAGTTCGGTATGAACGTGGACGAGTATCTGCGCGACGACGTTTCGAAATCATGAAATTGACAGGTAAGGAGTAGAAGACATGCGACACGGGTATGCAGGACGGAAACTAAAGCGCACGGCAAGCCACAAGAGAGCTCTTATGGCCAACATGGCGACGTCCCTGTTCGAGCACAAGCGGCTCGTCACAACTCTGGCCAAGGCAAAGGAACTGCGTCCGTTTGCCGAGCAGCTCATCACGCGCGCCCGCAACGCTCACCGCTCTGAGAAGGCCGGCACGATCGCTGGAGTGGACGTACACAACCGCCGCATGGTTGGCCGCTTCATCAAAAACAAGGGTGTGCTTCAGGAGCTGTTCGATACGATCGCACCGCTTGTTGCTGAGCGCGATGGCGGCTACACACGCATCACCAAGCTTGGTCTGCGTCGCGGTGATGCATCGGAAACGGCGATGATCGAGCTGGTTGATTGGTCGAATCCGCAGGATGGACGCTCATCCTCCACACGCCGCCGTCCAGCAGCAAAGGGCCCAGCCAAGCCAAAGCCATCATTCACGCCGAAGGCCGCCCCTGTGGTAGCCGCTCCGGTGGTTGAAGAGGTTGTGGAAGAGATTGAAGAGCCAACCGTCGAAGAAACACCAACCGCTACGGAAGCTGAAGCCGCAGGTGAGCCAACAGCCGCTACGGCTGACGTAGAAGAAGCACCTGCAGACGCTCCAGCCGTTGAGGCTGCTCCCGCAGCAGATGCACCTAGCGACTCCGCTGACGCATCCGGTGAGGCCGGCAGTGCCGACGGTGGTGCCGCTTCAGCCGACTGAAACTGAAACGACAGACGTTCAAAACGCCGGACGCTTAGGCATCCGGCGTTTTCGTTTTTTCACTGACAGCACTTCTCATGGCCCACGACCTCCAAATCAATGCCGAGTTCGTGAAAGGGGCAACCTCTTCGGAGCATTTCCCTCAGTCATCAGTGTGCGAAGTTGCGATGGTCGGACGGTCGAATGTTGGGAAATCATCGCTGATCAATACGATCGTTCGTCGCGGAAGTATCGCTCGTGTGTCCAACACGCCCGGCAAGACGCAGGAGATCAACTTCTTCATTACTGATGCCGGCTTCATGCTGGTCGATCTTCCCGGATATGGATACGCTCGTGTAAGTAAGACGCAGCGCGAGCAGTTCTCAAAGCTGATCAAGAACTACGTTACCCAGCGTCCACAGCTGACGCTGATCTGCGTTTTGATCGATGCGCGGCATGACCCCCAGCCCCTTGACCTAGCGATGCTGGAAGAGCTGGAACTTGCGCGGCGCAGATATGTTGTCGTGCTGACAAAGTGCGACAAGCTCAAGCCCGCTGTGGTTGCTGCCCGAGAGCAACAGTTGCGCGACGTGCTGGCTCAATGTCAGCATCTTGTTGACGTCATTCCAACGTCAAGTCAGAATGCACTTGGACGACACGAGCTTCTCGGGTGCATGAAACGAATCGTCAATGAACATGTGAAGGCAGCCTCATGAGCACGCAACCACTGGTCGGAATCATCATGGGTAGCGATTCGGATTTCCCCACGATGCGCGAAGCCGCAGCCGTGTGCGAGGAGTTTGGTATTGCACACGAAGTCCGCGTCGTGAGCGCTCACCGCACACCGGCAGACATGGCCGAGTACGCAACAACGGCCCATGGGCGCGGAATCAAGGTGCTGATCGCCGGTGCTGGAGGGGCAGCCCACCTGCCGGGAATGGTGGCGTCGTACTCGCCCCTTCCCGTGATCGGCGTGCCCATTGCTACCAAGCAGCTTCGTGGACTCGATTCACTGCTGAGCATTGTCCAGATGCCGGCCGGTGTTCCTGTGGCTACGGTGGCGATAGGAGGCGGACGCAACGCCGGTATCCTTGCCGTGGAGATCCTCTCGGTGGCCATGCCGGAGCTGCGCGAAAAGCTGATCGCCTTCAAACAGTCGATGGCCGATGTGTCCCGCGGCAAGAATTCATCACTTGGTAACACACCGGCCTTGTGATGAATTCGAAGTTTCTTTCGAAGTTTGCATCCCTCTGAAACGCAACCGGCTTGAAACACCTGCGCACATATAGATCAGACCGACGACGACTGCCGCTGCGAGAACTCCGGCAGGTCGCACGTCCGTGCATCTTGATCTGACCCCTCTCGCAGCCAAGCCCACTCCTCGGTCACTACCGAGTCGATGACCGTTCCGGATGATCCTTCCCGGACGGTGAGTTCTTCATCATCCGTCACAGCAAACCAACATGAACGACCCTCTCGTCGAGGTCGGCGTGGACGTTTCCCATGCCGACGAATCACATGTCCACTTTGCCGAAGAGATCTGCGAAACGATCTTTCAGGCTGCCCAGCTGCGCGGCACGGGTATTGCCCGCCGCACACCGGAATACATTACCCAGAAAATGGTTGAAGGCAAGGCCATCATTGCGCTAACCCATGATGGACGCTTTGCCGGATTCTGCTACATCGAGACGTGGGAGCACGGCCGTTACGTTGCAAACTCGGGACTGATCGTCAAACCGGAGTTCCGTAAGCACAACCTTGCCCGAAGAATCAAGAAGGCAGCCTTCGAGCTCTCACGTCAGCGCTACCCTCAGGCCAAGCTCTTCGGTATCACGACGAGTGCGGCAGTGATGAAGATCAATTCGGAGCTCGGCTACCGCCCTGTGCATTTCTCTGAGCTCACGACCGACGAAGCTTTCTGGAGCGGATGCAAGTCCTGTCCGAACTACGATATCCTCGAGCGCACCAAGCGCGCCATGTGCCTGTGCACTGGCATGCTGGCCGACCCGGGTTCGAGCACGACGACCGATCAATCCAAGGAGGGGGCATGAGCAAGGTCCTGTTGGCATTCAGTGGTGGACTTGACACGTCGTACTGCGCTCGGTATCTGGCCGTCGATCTCGGTATGGAGGTCCATACGGTGATCGTTGATACAGGGGGCTTCTCGGATGACGAGCTCGCGCGCATTGAGGCTCGTGCACACGCCTGCGGCGTTGCATCGCACACAGCGCTCGACCGTACGCGTGAGTTGTTCGATCTTGTGCTGCGGCACTGCATCGCGGGTAACGTGCTCAAGAATGACACCTATCCGCTGAGCGTTAGCGCCGAACGCGTGGTGCAGGCGATGGCCATTGCTGCACACGCCCGCACAATCGGGGCAACACACCTTGCCCACGGAAGCACGGGTGCCGGCAATGATCAAATCCGTTTCGATGTGATCTTCCGGATCATGACCCCGGACCTGCCGGTGCTAACGCCGATCCGCGATCAGCGTCTCTCGCGCGATGCCGAGATCGAGTATCTGCTTAAGCACGGCGTAGAGGGTGACTGGACAAAGGCGAAGTACTCGATCAATCAGGGAATCTGGGGCACAACCATCGGCGGACGCGAAACGCTGACGTCGCATGAGCCCCTTCCAGAAGAAGCCTGGCCATCGAGCATTCATCCGAAGCACCCTGCCGATTCCTCAGAGGTGCTACACCTGCATTTTGACAAGGGGCTTCCCACACGTCTCAATGGCGAGGCACTCGATCCAATAGCGCTGCTGCGTCGTCTCAATGACATCGGCTCGCAATGGCACATCGGTCGTGACATGCACGTAGGGGATACGATCCTGGGCATCAAGGGTCGGGTTGCCTTCGAAGCTCCTGCAGCGCTGATGACGATCAAGGCGCACCACGCTCTTGAGAAGCACACGCTAACGAAGTGGCAGCTGAATCTCAAGGACCAGCTCTCCCTCTGGTACGGGCAGCTTCTGCACGAAGGACAATTTCTCGAACCGGCGATGCGCAGTATCGAGGCGTTCTTCGACAATACCCAACAATGCGTCAGCGGCGATGTTACCCTGCGTCTTGCAGAAGGTACATTCTCCATTGACGGGATCACCTCGCCCCATGACCTGATGCGCTCGAGCTTTGCCACGTATGGCGAAGAGAACCGCGCGTGGAGTGGCGACGACGCAAAGGGTTTCTCGATCATCAGCGCCCTTGCCACGTCGCTGTGGTCATCGGTGAATGGAGATCGGACATGATTCGCGCCGCCGTGGTTGGAGCCGCCGGCTACAC
>JBILLF010000031.1:0-21202 GCA_044376225.1 Patescibacteria group bacterium
ACCAGCCGATGTCCGACTCGATGATCTCACCCGTGCGTGGGTCGTGAATGTTCGGACCGTAAGCGTTCTCGACCGGCGACGGGTAGTAGCGGATAACGCTGTAACGGGCGTCTTCTGGCGACCAGTCGGGATCTTCCTGCGGCGTTGGCGGATCGATGCATCGCACGGCGTTCTTGAAGCCGGCAGCTTCGAAGGCCACGTTCCAATCTTCAACGCCCTTCTTCAGCCACGGACGCCATTGAACAGGCGTGGCAGGATCGATGTAGTAGGTGATGGGCTTGATTGGTTCGACCAGCTCGCCGCGCTGGAACTCAGCCGTGTCCTTTGGTTCCAGGCGCCAGCGCAGAATATACTCGCGACCAACGGCCTCGGGCTCGGGACGCGAGTAGTCGGTCTGACGCAGGGCAAAGAAGCCAACGCGCGGATCGGCAAGGCGTGGCGTCATGGGCTTCTCGGGAAGGGCCACCATCGAGTGGTGCATGGTGAACGTCATGGTCTTCGATGCCGAGTTCTGCGATGGCGATTCGGCCGAGAACGTTAGCACGTTTTCGACTTCCACATTCGTCGGGAAACTCTTCACGTACTCGATGTATGAGCGATCCTTATCCACGCCACCCATCTTGTATTCCTGCCGCACGCCGCGTCCGGGCGTGAGAATACCGACGTCCGATGTGAACATGTCGGTCACTTCGATCACAACGGCAGTCGTGTCTTTGTTGTATGCCTGGATCGGGAAGGCGCGAATGATCTCCTCGAAGTTTGCGGCCTTCACAGCGCGAGAGATCGGCGACGAGTCGGATGCGACGTTCACGTACGATACGGTGCGAAGTAGGATCTTGTCGTACTTGCGCTCCCAACGAATCACTTCCGTGTTGTTCTCCTCGCCGCCGTAGCCAACTTGTGGCGTCTTGGCAATGCGGCTAACGAGAAGAATCTCCTTACCCAGCTTCGCATTTGGGATCTCGTAATAGTACTTGTCGTCAACGCGATGGACGATGAACATGCCCGAATCCGAGACCGCTTCCTTCGTCACAACCTTGTCGTAGGGCTTGATCTTCTTGTCTTTCTCCGAGCTAGGCTTCTCAGTTTGCGGAGGAGGGGGAGTAGATGCACAGCTGGCAATGAAGAGGGACGCAGCGGCAGCGGCGAGGTGTCGGCGCAGTGACGTCATGAACATGAAGAACCTTTGATGGGGGAAAGACATCGTGGTGAATCGCAGAGCGATGACTGCAAAAGTATGCTTTCCCGAAAAAGGAGACGCCCGGCTCACTCAGGGGAGGGGAGTGTAGAGCTCGGGCGTCTGTGGTGATCGTGTGGCCTATCGGGTTGGGGGCCGTATCTGGGGGTGGCCACACGTCATGTATGAGGGGACAGGCAATTTGACGCGAAGGTTTACATTTTCATGTAGGAGGGGGAAATTTGTCGTGATTCAACGGGGCCCCCTATCTTGCAACCATGATTCCACAGAACGGACTCTGCGTCGGTCTGGACCTTGACCGTCAGAAACTACCGGCCCAGTATCGAGGTCAACCCAATGATTTGCAACGATTTGCTTGTGATGTGATCGATGCGGTGCGCCCCTGGGCGACGTGTTTTAAGATCAATGTGGCCTTTTACGAGCAGTACGGCCGCACCGGAATTGATACGTTGTATGCCGTGCGAGAGCATTGTGGCGATTCATACGTCATCCTGGACGCGAAGCGGGGCGATATTGGTAACACGTCAGCCGCATATGCCCAGGCGGCTTTTTTCGACCTGCGTGCCGATGCTGTGACGGTAGCTCCCTACATGGGACGCGATTCGGTAGAACCATTCCTGGCTCACGCCGGTAAGATGGTGTACGTGCTCGGACTGACGTCGAATCCGGGGTCACAGGACTTCCAGCGTCGGCAGGTTGAGGGCATACCCCTGTACGAATTGGTCATGCGCACGGCTCTGTCCTGGGAGCGCCAAGCCGACATCGGCTTTGTGGTCGGTGCCACCAGTCCATCCGAGCTGGCAGCACTTCGGGGGATGTTTCCGGATGTTCCGTTTCTGATTCCGGGTATCGGAACGCAAGGGGGCGATGCAGGAGCGACGCTTCTCGCCAACGGAACGGGTCCGGCCGTGTACAACGTATCGCGCGGATTGCTCTATATCGACGACTCGGCCGACTGCCTTGCATCGATCGCCGACGAGGCCCGAAGACTTTCTGACGTTCTCACGTCACGGTAGAGCCCCCTTCCTGCTCATAGAACATCAAACAATGGAGATGTTCTATGGCCATCGGAAACCTACCTGAGCGACTCTTGCAGCGCGCTGCCCATCGCGTGCTGGCGCGCGGCGGACAGCGCTGGACGTGTACTAACCACGATGTTATTCAGGTGATCTCGCCGGGCACGGTCAATGTGCATGAGGGACCGGATTACCATCACATCGCGATCCTAGGCAAGGGCCGGGTCACGATAGGCTCCGGGGAATTCCATGTGCGCTCATCGAGCTGGAAACACCATGACCATGATGCGGATCGACGGTACAACGACGTCATACTGCATGTCGTGCTGGAGGACGATACGCCTGTTACCCGCATACCGTGGACCTTGGTCATGCCATATGGAGAGGTTGTCCGTTCGCTCCGCCGAACAGAGCCGGCCCTTGTCGGCACCGGTGAAAACATCGAGGAGATCCAGCGGGCTGCATTGCTGCGCCTCCAGCGCAACATGCACAGGGCTATGGAGCTGATCGAGCGCCTAGGCCTCGACGAGGCCCTTGTGGCAATGATGTCTGAGTGGCTGGACCGTATCCGCCACAAGCGTACCCATCCGATCAGCGATGAGCACATGCGACAGCTGCGGCAGCTCCTGCCGTCATCGGCCATGGGTCAGCTCCTGCGTATTGCACCGCAGTGCCGAGGCAGTGAACTCTACGATCTGATCTGTGCTTCGGAACGCACGCGAATTGCTGCAGAGGGGGCAGCCCTGCGCCGTGAAATCCTGGTGAACGTGATGCTGCCGGTCTGCTGTGCCATCAGCGGCAACGACCAATTCGTGGTCATGCTGCAGTGGTACTGGTCAACACCGGCGCTTCATCGCTACGGCGCACTCGGCCGGCGCTATCCCGAACACGATCAAGACTACGTCTGGCAACAGCAGGGTCTTCTGGAGTATTCCAGACTCTACGCCCCCTTGACGCATTCTCCGTAGTTTTGTCCCCTATGATTACAACCCTTGTGACCGGCGCCAACGGAGAGATTGGCCACAGCCTCCTCGAGACCCTTTCCAAGCAATCTGACCGGCGCATCATCGCGCTGGATCTATCGCCCCTTGGCCATGGATTGGCCGAGCTGGTGCACCGCAGCGTGCAGGGTGACGTATCGGATCCGGCCGTTGTTGCCGAGCTGGAAACAGAAGACATCGACGAGATCTACCACCTTGCAGCGCTGCTCTCAACGAGTTCCGAAAAGAACCCGGCGCTGGCTCACCAGGTGAACGTCAATGGCACGATGGGTCTTCTGCTGATGGCCCGCCGCATCGGCACACGCACGGGGCGGGCAGTGAAGTTCCTCTTCCCCAGCACCATCGCCGTCTATGGCATGACGTCGGTCGAGGCTAAGAACGCCGCCGGCGCGGTGACAGAGTTCGAACACCTGCAGCCAACGACGATGTACGGAATCAACAAAGTGTACTGCGAGCAGCTTGGCGGTTACATGAGCGATCGGTTCGGTCAGCTTACTGACGAGGCCGGCAAGAAGGTACTCGACTTCCGGGCCCTGCGCTTTCCGGGACTGATCTCGGCAACCACTGTGCCAACAGGGGGCACCAGCGACTACGCCCCGGAGATGATCCACGCTGCGGCGCAGGGCAAGCCCTATGCCTGCTTTGTGCGTCCGGATGCACGCATACCGTTCATGGCCATGCCCGATGGCGTAAAGGCCCTCTTGGACTTGGCTGCTGCACCAATGGAGAACCTGACGCAGCGCGTGTACAACATCGGCGCCTTTGCTCCATCGGCCGAAGAGATCGCCGCCAAGGTAAAGTCAGCCTTCCCGAACGCCGAGATCTCCTATACGCCGCATCCAAAGCGTCAGGCAATCGTTGACTCATGGTGTGCCGACGTGAACGACTCTGTTGCGCGTCGTGACTGGGGATGGAGTCCGGACTACGACATGGACCGAGCGTTCAATGAGTACCTGATCCCAACGATCTCCAAGGTCTACTCCCAGGAATGACCTCCGAGCGCGTTCCCAACCGCCTCGTTCATGAGGCGTCGCCGTATCTGCAGCAGCATGCCTATAATCCCGTGGACTGGTATCCATGGGGCGAAGAGGCCTTTGAAAAGGCCCGCACGGAGCACAAGCCGATTTTTGTGAGCATCGGCTACGCCACCTGCCACTGGTGTCACGTGATGGAACGCGAGTCATTTGAGGATGATGACGTAGCGGCCTACCTTAATGCAAACTTCGTTAGCATCAAGGTTGACCGTGAAGAACGTCCTGACGTGGACGCGATGTGCATGGACGTCTGTCAGTCACTGACCGGTCATGGTGGCTGGCCCCTTACGATCATCATGGATTCCGAGCGCAGGCCTTTTTTCGCCGGTACGTACTTCCCGCGATACTCCCATGGCGGACGTATGGGCTTTCTGGATCTGCTGGCTCGTTTGAAAGAGGTCTGGGTTCTGGACCACACCAAGGTCATTGAAACCGCTAAGGAGATCACCACCGCTCTTCAGCAGCAGGCCGAGGCATCGTTTCGGGGTGACGTGCCAGAGAACGTGTTTGAGATCATAGCCGACCATCATCGTCGCATGTTCGACGATGTCCATGGCGGCTTTGCTGTCAAGCCAAAGTTTCCCTCGCCCCATCACATGCTCCTCTTATTGCGGATTGCCCATCGCACGGGCGATAAGGGGCTTCTTAGCATGGTCTGTGCCACGCTCGATGCGATGCGCTCGGGTGGTATCTACGATCAGGTTGGCTTTGGCTTTCATCGCTACAGTACCGACCGCGAGTGGCTGGTGCCACACTTCGAGAAGATGCTCTACGATCAGGCGATGATGATGATGGCCTACACCGAGGCGTGGCAGATGACGCAGGACCCGCTGTACCGTCAGGTTGTGGAAGAGATCGCCGAGTACCTGCGTCGAGACATGACGGGTCCAAATGGGGCGTTTTACTCTGCCCAGGATGCCGACAGCGAGGGCGAGGAGGGCAAGTACTATGTGTGGCTCAAAGCTGAGATCCCCACGGACGATCAGGTGCTACTGGCGCTGCTGAACGTCCACGCTGACGGCAACTTTGCCGACGAGGCAACAGGTAATCCAATGCCGTCGAACATTCTACACGTCACACCCACACGCCTGCGCGAGCTCTGCGCGTCCGATGCGTGGGCGCAGCTGCGCGGGCAGCTTCTTGAGCAGCGCACGCAGCGTGTGCCGCCCCTTACGGATGATAAGCAACTTGCCGACTGGAACGGCTTGATGATCGGCGCGCTTTCGCGCGCCGCACGCGCATTCGACGCTCCCGAGCTGCTGCATATGGCCGAGCGCGCTTGGCCGTCCTTTGCGCACCCGCTCACCGTGCACCGAATTCGCAATGGTCAAGGGGCTATCAGCCCCTTCCTTGATGACGTTGCCATGATGGGCTGGGCCGGCTCCGAGCTTTATCAAAGCACGGGTCAGGGGGCGTACCTTGCTGCCGCCGTTGATGCTGCCGAGCGCATACTAACAGAGTTTGCCGATGTCGATGGAGCTCTCCGGCTAACATCAGCTGCTACATCCGACGTGCCTGTGCGCCAGAAGTCCGGCTACGACAGCGCATACCCCTGTGGCAACAGCATGTCGGCCTGGCTATTTGCCAGCGTTGGTTCTATTTGTCACAATGACCGTCTCCTCGATGCCGCCCGCGCCTGTGTGCAGACGTATGGCCAGCCCCTTGCCCGCATGGCTCCCGGTTTCTGCATGCTTCTCTGCGTCTGGGACACGCTTGTATACGGCATGAAGCAGGTGTTCTTCTGTGATGATCATGCATCAACCCACAGTGCACTGCGCAGATTCATGACGCCCTTCGACCCCTCCGCCGTCTTCGTCCACCGTCCTACGGATGATGTGTCTCGAGATTTACTCGCTCCGGCACTCTATCCCTACGATACCGCTCCGCTTGGATCCGTGCTTGTGTGTGAACGGCAGGCATGCAGGGTAGTGACAGGTTAGCGAGGCGGCGCACTCCAAGCACCACAGCCTGCTGTTTGAGCTGCTCGCTGTTGCAACAACGCTGACCTGGTTGGCTGCCCGTGATTGCGCAGATGCCAACGTATCGTGTGTTTGTATGGTAGTGTTTCAGATATCTACTACATCGAGAAAAACTATGGCAGCGATGATGATACCATGATTGCTAGTTTTGACGCGTTTGTCGGTCAGTTCGACACTTCATTTAAAAACATTCGTCACGAGGCATGGTAATGGCACGTGTCCTGCTGTTCGCGGTTGTACTTGTCCTGAGCTCGATCTCCGGGCTGTCGCAGTTTAACATCCGCACGAGCGGCACCTACACTGGAGTAGGCGGGGCCTTTGACAAACGGACAATCAAGGGGCCCGTTGGTTTTGAGGTGTTTAGTATTGATCCTGATCTCTCCGCCGAGGAGTATACATTTCAGCTGTATGTGAAGGATGGTTCGGAAACAAGAACTCTTCAATTTCAGTCAGGCACGCAGTGGTGGCTATGGATAGATCTGCTAAATCTTCCGGCCTTACCTGAGCCACAGCTAGTAGTCACATTGCGCGTCCGTCACAGGTACAGCGGCGTGGCATATAATGTCTCGAAGGTTTTCCCGATCCGTTTTATTGACCCAATTGCCGAATTGGGCCAGTTGAAGTGGGGTAGTCAATGGGAAACGCAGACGAATCTCGATCCTCTCATCATCGGACAGGAGCAGGGCAGGCTATACTACTTCGGCAAGTTCCCGAACACCGCACGCTCGGCCACCTTCGCTATCATCGGATCGCGCGGTGATACGCTGAATTTTACACAGTCAACTTTCGGCGCAACGAAGTACACGATGATCGATACGGCGTACAAGAAGAAATGGCCGGGAGGGTGTACCCTACGTGGGCGCGTGTTTTACGATAATGGGCCAGCCGATGGATACGTGATCGAGAGAACCATCCCTGACTCCATTCCAGCACCAATGATTGACGCGAGCGCGGGTTTCGGCCCATTTCGACGTGGCGTTGACGCTCAAAACACCTTTGTGGCGAAAGGCCTGGGTCCTCTCTGCGACTCCATCCAATGGATTCTGCAATACGATACCGATGCGGGACAGTTGCGCACAATCGTAAACTCCAAGCGACCGTATGATAGATCTGCCGATACGGCTGTGTTTTCATACAACATGCGCGACATTGGTCAGAATGCAAAGCTTATTGTTCGGGCAAGTTTCGGACCCTTTGTGCCACCCTCACAGAGTGTTGTGCACCTTACTGTCGATCGCCCGCAACCAGTTTTTAGAAGTTCGTTTGCAACGCCACGATCGCCAGGTGCAACGTCGATTGACACAGTAGTGATAGATAGTCTTCCCCCTCGGATTCTTAACCTGACGATGATCCTCTCGGATCAGTCTGGTGCAGTGATTGCACAGACCACCGTAAAGAGAGAAGCTCCTACCTACATACGATCGGCAAAGTTGACGTTTAAGGCGAGTGATCTTCGCCTTGGCACATACGTCGTCAGAGTGCGAGCTCTTAACGATTTCAAGGATGATGCCCCAGACTTTTTCTTTGGGTTTGATGTCCGTGATACAAGCAAGTTCTTTCTCATTGCCGACTCGTGGGGGCCATTCACGCGCGGAGACTCGGCAACAATCAGCCCTGCCGTGACTGATGTCCGACCGTACAAGGGACTCGATGGGTGGGACAAGATCTACGGTCGATTCGTACTTGTCGATACGCTAAATCCTACTGTCCCTTTGCGTACATCTCCCGAGATTGATCTATCAGCGGTGAAGTCGCGAGACTCAGTGATTTATTGGCCTGACGATTCGTACGTCCATGGAAAGCCGATTGAAGGTCGCGCTCGAATACTCACGACCGATTTACCGATCACGGCGCAGGTGCGTTTCGAACGTGTAATCAACTATACCGGACGCCCCGTTTATGACAATCAGCTCGAGCATCGAGTTTTTATGGTCGCACCCCCTGGTGAGTTATCGACGTCGCCTCGGCTCGATTCGACCATTACGATTACGCGGAACACACCACTCACACTTCGACTTTCCAAGATTGTGCCAGAGGCAAAGGCCGTTCGTTTTCGGCTGTTTGGCACGAAGGATCCAGAGCCGGTTATAGAACGGCTTATTCAGCTGTCTCCCGGGCAGACATCTGCAAGTGTGACGGTGGATGCGGGAATTCTACCAGTGAATTCGAAACTTATCACCTCAGTTGCGACCTCGCTCGGCGAAGATTATGGAAGTGAACTACGCCGCACTGTTAACACAACGGTCGATACACTGGCGATGATAGCGGTTCCACCGATCGATACTCTCAGACTTGATTGGGATGTGGATCCAACGACGCGCCTGATAAAGGGCGTTGTGCGATTGCTACCAACGCTCAAGTTTTCCAAGATCCCTGCTCAAACGAGGACAATTGTTCTTTTGTCATACAGTGATGTAGGTGAGGTGCTCGACTCTCTTTCCATTGGGGTTCCGTACAGAAACAAGTACGATTCGACTCTCTACATTACAACACAGTTTCCATTTCGAACTTTCAATGTCGCCGCCCTCAAAATCAAGTATCTCTCCGATGGCGGCCCGATCGAGGGTGTTCAGTACACCAAGTCTATTGTGTCCCTCACACAGCCTATGGAGGCTGTTGTTCAGAAGATGGACGTCACAACGAAGCCCCCTTCAATCGACAAATCCGAGATTCGGCAGGGGTCGAACGATCTTGTAAGCCTCGCGCTACGCTGGCGTGTGAGAACATCGTCTTCAGAGAACAGTCTCGGATACGCATCAAGCTTGCAGGTTGATTCTGTTCGCATGACGATTCGTGATTGCGCTGGAAATCTGATTGATGAACAGTTGGTGCGCCCGATACCGCCGGGCACAAATAGTGGAACCGTTATTGACACACTTTACTCCGTGCGGCGACTGCCATTGTCAACTGATCGGGTAGAGTACCGGATGTACTCAAAGAGTATGACCCTACCGGTTGATGGACTGACCTTCTCAACAGCCTTCACGTTACGGACAAACCCCGTTCTCTCCATTCCGTTGGGAACCTCGTATCCATCCTACCGCGTGCGTGATACTGTGGCCGGGACACTGATTCAACGGACGTACATTACAAACGTGGATGGGATTACGTCCATCGACTCGACAGCGATTGTCGATCGTAGCAATATGCGGGTTCATGTGTTTCCCCAGCTCCGTGCCGTGAATGACACTATGTGGCTACCGGAATTCGATTTTACCCGATTGAATCCAGACCAAGGGCCATATCGTGTCATCGGGCTAGTGCGCACACGCACATGTTTACAGGACAGAACGCGTTTGGATACACTTGCCGTCCTGGACGCGCCGAGAGTTTTTAACAACCCAAGCTCAAAAAACTGGATCTATTCCTCAATGGGATGGGGTCCATTTCAGCAAGGCAGGGCACCGAGTACATTGATTGTAGCCAATTTTGATCCCGCTGCTTTTATCGAACGACGGTCGACGGTGGACGACAGTCTTGCGGTGAGCATTGTTGGTTTTAGTCGAGCATTTAACAGTGTGTTCACGAAAGACGTACCAACGGGCTTCCATTATCCTAATGATGTATCGCTCCCGTCTTCGGCTCGTGTCCGTGCCATGATCGACCTGAATCCGTTTGATCCCTCATCGTCGATTGCTCTGCACGTCAAGTGGATCAAGAAGTCAACGGCTGGTGCATCAGTATGGCGTGATACGATGTACTATTTCCCAGTGCGGATGCTGGAGTTTCCGGACCAGGAGATTCTTGCCGACACAGCTGGGTATGAGCAATCAGTCTCGGCAGGCACGACCGGGACGTCTGCAATGCCGAGTTACTATGACTTCCGGATGGTTCCTCAATCATCCACCATCGACCGGCTGACGTTTTCGATGCAAAGCTCAACGGAGAATAGGCTTGACACAACGGACATTGCCTGGCAATCGCGTGATGTAGCTGCCAAGACATCGGTGTTCACAATGCAACGCGATGTGGCTCAATACCCGTGGCCGCATATCGCACGAGATCGTCGAAAGGTTGATATTCACATCGGATATCAGTTTAGTGGTGCAACCAGGCCCACTAAGATTCAGAAGACATCAATATCAATTTTGCCACGAGCAGAGTGGCTCAATGGATCCGTCGTGACTCTCAATGGACCAGCTACGCAGAGCTCAATCCCTATCCGGGCTTCAATTCCGATCCCGACGGCTACATTCAATGTTGCGCTGCCGATGCTAGGTGATCTTTTTTACAAGGTCATTGGTACTGCTGACTCTCTTCTCAACGTCGTTATTGATGCTAACTACAACCCGACAACACGGCAGTTTACCATGGTCGGTAGCCCCAAGGGGTCATCGTGGGTGCCAAGCGTATCATTCTTTGGTGGTGCCAACTTCAACACCCAGAACACAAATAAGGATGGTTCCAAGTCGGATGAGTTCACTGCGTTGTACCGCTTCGAGCGAGCTCCACTTTCCGACAATTCCGACACCATTGACAGCAGAGAGTTGCGGTTGCGCTCGCTTTCAATTGCAACATCGTCGGGCGGTGTATTGAATGTGCTCAAGTGGGTCTACACGTTTAAAAAGACTGTTGAGAAGTTGATAAAGACCGCTTCGCTTGTTGCCACTGGGGGTATCGTGAGCTTCCATCCTTCATTTGTGTTGAAGATGAAGACACAGCAGATATCCACAGTGAATATTGGCACCGAGGAGCGTGGATCTCTGATGAACATTCACGAGCATAAAAACGTCACCACTTCCACCGAGCCTGACGAGTTTCCGACGAGTCAGGCCGTTGGTCTAACGGTGATTGGGGGCGGCCAGGTTGAGGCAGACCTTCTCGGGCTTATTGGTCTTGGAGTATCCTACACACAGAATTACATGTTTGGCTCTGGCTCCATTTTCAGTAGCTCAATTGCGGCGCGAAAGCGGCAGTACTATCCGACCGCATTGGACTTGAGCTCATGGCTCAATCTTGAGCTCAATCTGCTCTTTGGGCTTGTGAATATCGAATTGTTTGCTGGTCGTCTCACCCACGACTATGAGAAGAATATCATGCCATCATTCGAAGTGTTTGGTGAATCTTGGGGTGGTCTGTTCAAGAGCTCGGTGATGCGTCCGAAGGGAGAAGACATACAGGTCGTTCAACCGTTGGCACGCATTTATGACGAAACTCCATTTTACCGGCCAGCCCCCAGCATCGCAGCGAATGAACATGCCATGGTTACGGTACATACTGAGCAGTCACTCTTGGGAGGAACAGGGCGTATAGTTCTGTCGACTCTTGATCGTTCGACGCATTCGCTCCGGAGTGAAGTGGCTATCGCAGATAATCGCAACGGCATTCACGATGCAACCGCAACTCTTGTTGGCAATGGTGGCAGCGCCCTAGTGGCGTGGGTTGAAAATGCTGTCGGTGCAACCGGAACATACCGTAATGAGTCGCTGTCGAGTTTGATGTTTGGCGAGAACATACATATGGCATACTACGACGCTATCAATCGACAGGTTGTGCGACTGCCAATAGTGAGTGTTGACAGCGGGTCGATTGATGCAATGCCTGTTGTTTCGGTGAGTGATGATTCAAGCAGAGCGCTCGTTGTCTGGTCATCGCTGTCGGCGACATCGGTTGGGTCGGACATTTACTTCCGCCGATTGTATCGTGATGGCTCAACGTGGAGGTACGAAGGCACTGACTCGAGCTTGCTGTCCACTCCGGGGTACGACCTCAATCTTAGCGTTGTACCAATGAGTGACGGTTCGTTCCTTGTTGGGTGGACCAATGAAGACCTCGAGACTGGCGCAGAACGTGTCGTCTCGGCTGTCGTCAGTGACAGTGTTGTCGTCACCAATGGTGTGGTGACAACATCAGACCAAGCCCCTATTGTTTCGAACATGAAGATGGTAGGCAATGGCACGATGGCCGTTATGCTGGTAAGCAGGTCCACGTCCGGTGAAAATGTTCAGTACAACCGGAGTTTGGAGATGTATCGGTATCAAGACGGTACGTGGTCATCCCCACAGCAGATTATGGTCGGTAGCGGTAATAGTGTCTTCCGACATCTCAAGGCTGATATGCGCAAGGACGGTACATTCTTTGCCATGATCGATGCGGTCGAGTTTGATCCCGATGGTAAGGAATCGCATAAGATTTTGGCGTGTGTTGGATCATCGACGAGTTCGCCGTCCGAATGGCATTTCTTCGAAAACGATGCGAACATCGGCTCTTTTGAAAGATCGATATGGTCCATGTGCGCAGCGATAGGTCCTGATTCGACGTTATACGTTGCCACGCAGGAACTTGACAGTATTCGAGGTAACACACAAATCTACGGCAATGGTCTCCAGCTTGGTCCGGACCGTTGCAATGCTGTTGTACGTGCATTCCGTTTGGACGGTCGAGATAAGATCGAGTCCGTGAAGTTTGGAAACACACCTACATCTACGAAGGAGAGTGTATTCGACGAACTTGAGCGTGTTGCCCGCTATCGTATCAAAGTCGTTGATCCGGTTCCGAACCCTGCGCGTGAGGCGGCGACAATCTCGTTGATTGTTCAGAAACCCACTGCGATTCGGGTTCAGTTGGTTGACAATCTCGGTAACCACGTCGCTACGGTGTTTAGTGGAGTTTTATCCGAGGGCATCCAAGGAATTGCATTCGAGACATCCGGTATCTCCACCGGACGCTACTCGGTTGTTGTTAGCGATGATTTGGGGGTTGCAGGTAGCGTTCCTTTGGTCATTGTTCGCTGATTGCCTCCATTGCTCTGAGTGTGTCCGAAATGCAACCATCCGTAAGGAGGGCATTAAACCGTATGCAAGTTGATCAATCCAGTTGTTTGGGTCAGAACGAGGAGGTTGTGAACGACATGTGTCGTTGCGGTGATTCCAGTGCGATCAGTGCTTGTCACAACATTCCAGACCACCTTCTGCAGGTAGGCTACAAGTTCCGGAGTGGGGATGGGCGTTTAGGAGGGGGCGTTGGGCACTTGGATGTGCGACTGGCCAACCGGGCTGCGAGGAGTTTAAGACCTATGGTAACAGCCGAAGTGACCCCAAAGATCTGCCGATTAGTGGTCCTCATTGTGCTTGTGGCCACAACTCTCGTGGGCTGCCAGACTGCCGAATCGACAGCTAGTTTGATTGGACTTGCAGCACGTGTCGCAGGGTTGGGTGAGGGTACACCCGGCTCACTAACCAAGACCAGGCTTGATCGTGCCAACCCGAACTTCGGCGCTGAAATGGATCGCTTGAGATCCTATGTCGGCACAGAGCCCGTAGATGTTGTTATCGCCGGTGTGCCTCCATCAGGTGATGGGGCTGTTAGGGCCTTCCCTGATTCAGATACGAGTGTTGACATTGACAAGCGGCAGACGACGTATCGGCAGGTCGTCGTCACAAAGCTGGACCGCGATGTGCTCGAGATCCGACCTAGCGCCACATCGTCTAGTCGATTGGAGATCCCCAACTTTCAAGTCGAAAGGATAACGTACACTCAGGTACGGGTGGAATCGAAGAGTACCTGGTGGTACTGGATCCCATACGGACTCCTGATCGCTCTCGGTCTAGTGGCAGCTGGCCTCATTTTAACGAGAGTTGCATCTGGATCAATGCCGACCGGCAGTGGTGGACCGCCGATTGGGTGTTTCACGGTCTTAGGCATCGTCTGCCTCGCTATTGCGGTTGTCGCCTTTTTCTCCGCTAGGTCCGAGGTTGGTACCGGAGTGAAGTACATTTACGAGTACGTCAACCGGGTATGGCTCTTCCTCTAGGAGGGGGCTTACGGTGCGTATCTTTGCCCGATGCCAACGATCATTGACGGGAACGCGCTCGCAGCGCAGGTACGGGAGGAAGTAGCACTCGAGGTGGCTGCGCTGACGCATGCTACGGGCGTTGTGCCTGGATTAAATCTGCTCCTCGTTGGTGAGGACCCTGCTAGCGCCGTATATGTGCGCAACAAAGGCAAAGACTGCGAGAAGGTGGGAATCCGCTCGACAATTGTCCGGATGGGTGCTGATGCATCGCAACAGGAGGTGATCGACCAGGTCATGGCCTGGAATGCCGACCCTTCGGTTCACGGAATCCTAGTCCAGCTGCCCCTTCCAAAGCATATCGACGAACATGCGGTCATCCGCGCCATCGATCCCGACAAAGATGTTGATGGCTTCCACCCGGTCAACGCCGGAAAGCTTCTGATCGGTCTCGACGGATTTATCCCGTGCACGCCCTATGGGGTGCTGGAGATGCTGCGCCGCACTGGAATCGATACCTCGGGTAAGCATGCCGTGGTGGTCGGACGGAGCAACATCGTCGGGAAGCCCCTTGCCATGCTCCTCGCACAAAAGCGTCCACAAGGCAATTGTACCGTAACCCTGTGCCACACCGGTACGCCCGACATTGCCGAACACACCCGTCGAGCCGACATCCTCATCTCAGCCGTGGGCATGCATGGCCTGATTACCCGTCATCACGTGCGCCCGGGGGCAGTGGTGATCGATGTGGGCATTAATCGTATCGAACTGCCGGATGGTACCTCGCGACTCGTCGGGGATGTGCTCTATGAGGACGTTTCTGAAGTGGCCTCGGCCATTACACCGGTGCCCGGAGGTGTTGGACCCATGACGCGCGCCATGCTCCTGCGTAACACGGTGACCGCTGCACAGAGGCGGCACCTATGAACCGTCAGCCTAAACTTGAGATCCTCTACGCCGATGCGGCGATGGTCGTGGTCAATAAGCCGGCCGGACTCTTGTCGATTCCGGACCGATTCGATCAAACACTTCCTAGCGTTAAGGTCATGGTACGCGAGCAGTATGGCTCGGCCTACGTCGTGCACCGGCTCGACCGGGAAACCTCGGGCGTGATGCTCATGCCACTTACCCCGGAGGCCCATAGGGCCCTCAACGATCAGTTTGAACACCACACTGTGGTCAAGACCTACGAAGCCATTGTCTCGGGGATCGTTGATAAGGATGAGATGACCATCGACATTCCCATCACGCCGGATACACGTCGAAAGGGGCTTATGAAGCCCTCGGCCAAGGGGAAGGAAGCCCGCACCGTGCTGCGCGTGCTGGAGCGCTTCCGCCTGGCTACGCACGTCGAGTGTGATCTTATCACCGGACGTCAGCACCAGATCCGTGTACACTGCTCGGCCATCGGGCATCCGCTCCTCGTGGATGCCGACTACGGAACGTCATCTTCGTTCCTGCTCTCGAGCATTAAACGGCGCTACAACGTGAGCAAAGGGGAGACCGAGCGACCCCTGATCGACCGACTCACGTTGCATGCGCGGCGCATTGCGTTTGATCATCCTGAGACCCAACAGCGGATGACCATTGAAGCGCCCCCGCCAAAAGACTTTTCAGCCACGCTCCAGGTACTTCGCAAATACGCCGCTCCGTATGCCTCGACATTCGATGCGGAGTTCTTCTGACGTTGTATTTTCGATGCATTCGCTTAAAGGGGAAGAAATGATACTCGTGTTGTTCGGTGCCCCGGGCGTGGGCAAAGGCACGCAGGCCGCAATCCTGGCAGAACGTCTCGGCGTTGCTCATTTGAGTACGGGTGACGCGTTCCGCGCAGCTATCAAGAACCAGACCGCCGTCGGCATGATCGCCAAAGGATACGTCGATGCAGGCACACTCGTCCCTGATGACATTGTGGCCCGTATCGTTGAGGAGGCCATGGGCGCAACGGAGTTCGCCTCCGGCTGCATCCTTGACGGTTTTCCCCGAACACGTGCCCAAGCCGATGCCCTTGATGCCCTCCTGACGGCGAAGGGGCTTGGCATCACCCGCGTGATCAATCTCGAAGTGGACGATGAGACAATCATCACCCGTCTGCTGCAGCGTGGGCGCGCTGATGATCAGGAAGAGATCATCCGCAATCGCCTGAATGTCTACAACAATGAAACAGCCCCGCTGCTGGAGCATTACTCCGAAAAGGGGCTTCTCACCTCTGTCAATGGCATCGGTCAGGTGGAAGAGATAACCGATCGGGTTCTTGCCTCAGTGAGCTGAGACACATACTTTCCACAGCCGCAAACGTCTGACGCCCTTGAAGCAAACTTCAAGGGCGTTTTTGTTATAGTGTTTACTTTCAATGACTTAGGGCTCTGATTGAAACCTCGGACTCATTCCTCCTGGCAAAGTTTGGAATGATTTTTGTTTCGGTTTTCCACGGCAATCCACAATGTTATCCACAAGTCAACGAGTGGTTGTGACCAACACTTACCGCAGCCTACGGGTCTGCTGTCTGCTGGTGATGATCCTGCTCCGCGGTGTCCAACCGGCGGCGGGGCAGGGGCGCGTGCATGACGTGCAGGGTGGACTCTTCGGGGGCACCCTCAAGTATAGTGGCGAGCAGATGGACGACATGTTCGGTCCAGCCGGCGGCATTTCGCTCGGCTACAGTGTCATGAATCGCCTACACCTGGATGCCCGTGTGGCACTGGGGGAGTATCGCTGGAAGATTACGCCGACCAAGATCGCCGCCGATCCGGACTATTTCGGGTCGGGTGCGAAAGTGGGGGACTTCTACCCCGGAAGCACCACGGTCATCGATTCCGTCAATGTCAGCAGCACAACGATGGTGGATCTGGTGGCGCGATACGTTCTGGTGCCTGGCATTAGAGCACGACCATTTCTTACGGCCGGCGTAGGGCTGCTTTCGTTTAACCCCAGCAATTCCAGCGGGTTCGCCCCATTGCCTAACAACGAAAAGGGAGAGTACAGCACCACCGTTGCCAGCATCATCCTGGGAGGGGGCGTGCGGTTTCCGATCTCGCGCCGCGTGGATCTGGTTCTTCAGGCCGAACGCCGCTTGGTCTTCTCGCAGTTTCTCGACGACGTCAACCCAAAGCGCAGTAATGACGGGCTGACGATGGCCACCATCGGACTCAGCTATACCTTTAACAGAATGTCGTCACGCTCCCAACGCCATGATCACGACCGCGATGGGGGTGATCAGCCACCAGCGTGTGAGGCCGAACATCCAGATCAGGAGTGTATCCCGCACCGTGGTGCTCCTCCGGGGTGGGACGCTGTTTTTGAACGTCAGGACGAGGAATGCGCCGAATGCACCAGCTGCACTATGTGCCCCGCCTGCGATGAATGCGTGCACGTCAAGTGTGCCGTATGCCTGTGCTGCTACTGCCGGACGTGTTCAGCCTGCTGTTGCATGCCGTGTCCAATGCGCGGTAATGGTGCTGACGGAAGTTCAGATGATGATGGCCCCGAAGATGAACCAGCCAAGGACCGGGGAGCGACTCCTGTACCGGCTCCGGCAGCAAAGCCCGAGCCGCCAGTCCCCCAACCACCAAAGCCAGAGGGCGCCGAGCCGATGAGCGCGCCCTGTCCGGGCGGACAGCATCGCGAGTGCTTCGGCCCGCCGGGATTTGGCATCTGCGTCGATAATGAACCCCCACGTGGACCCCAGAAGATACGCTGGGACCTAGCACGCACCCTCGAAGATGGTAGTCTCCTTCGCGAATCTGAGGTTGACGGCCGCTGGTACCGCAAACAGATCATGCCCGACGGCTCGGAGCGCATCAGTAAGGGAGCACTCCCGTTTGAAGTGACCGACTGCAAAGAATGCAAGGAGAAGATGAGATGAAGAGAATTTCGGGAATGACGAGAGTTACGGGAATGACGAGAGTTACGGGAATGACGAGAGTTACGGGGGGTATGGAGTTACGACAGTCGTCATCCCTGCGAAAGCAGGGATCCCTTCTGCTCCTCCTTCTTCTTGTCACCACAGCTTTGCATGCGCAGAAGCGTCAGGGGGATGTTATCGGGACGTTTACAGCCACCAGCTACAAGTACCATGGTGAGTTTGCCGACGATCTCTATGGTTACGGTGGGGTGGTAAGCCTCTCGTTTAACGCCATGGACCGGCTCTGGGTGGAGGCCCGTTCGTCACTCGGACAATATGGCTGGAGGATCAACCCGAGTAGAATTGCAGCTAACCCAAACTACTTCGGTCAGGGGGCTCAGCTGGGAGATAACTATCCCGGGTCGCTGACGCGCATTGAGGACCGCAATGAAAGCCGTATCACCACAGCTGATCTCATGGTGGGCTACGTTCTGGTGGACAACATCCCAGCCGTGCCGTTCATCACGGCTGGCGTAGGATTGGTAGATTTTGCCCCCTCAAATGCGTCGCAGCACTCGCCCCTTCCCAATAACATTAAGGGAGAGTACTCCACAACGGTGGCCAGTATCCCCCTCGGCGGTGGTGTGGTTTTTCCACTATCTCAGCGGGTGGGGCTGACCCTACGCGGGGAGTACAGGCTGGTCTTCAGCAGTTATCTCGACGATATCAACATCGGTGGAAATCGTGATGACCTATCGTCTTTCTCGGTGAGTCTATCCTACAAATTCAACGAACCACGACGTCATCGCAGACGACATGATGAGCCCCGTATGTGCCCTGATTGTCATTGCCTTATGGATGACGGCTGCTGCTGCGAAAAGCCGAAGCGCCAACGACCTGAACGGGGTATGCACGGCGGTTTGCGCCCGATGGAAGAGGAGAAGGATGAAGTTGAACAGAGGCCTTCATCGGAGTCTCCAGCTCAGCAGAGTATGTCTGAATCACCCGTGGAAAAACCTGTGGAAAAGCCTGCCGATAAGCCGGCCGAACCCGCCCCCGCCGCCAACGACTCTGCTCCCGAACCTGCACCGGCCATGCGAAAGGTGGCGTTTTCAAAGTCGATCAACTTCGTGGTCAACACGGATCAGCTAGACTTGGATGACGAGCAAACCGAAAAGAACCTCCAGGAACTTTGGACATACATGAAGGAGTCCTGCGACCAGTTGCAGGTGATCATTGAAGGTCATGCCTCAGCCGATGGACCGCCGGAGCGCAATCAGGAACTTTCTGAATTGCGCGCTAACCGCATCAAGCAGTGGTTGATAGAAAATGGCATATCGGCAGGGAAGATCCGGAGTGCCGTCGGACGCGGTTCAAGTAGTCCGAAGGTTGTTGAACCATCGCCAGAAGTCGCAAAAAAGATGTCAAAGGAGCAGATTGAAGTTCTCCGATCGAAGAACCGACGCATTGAAGTTGTCGTCGTAAGAGATTGTAAGTAAAGGTTGTTGCGCTCTTATGAATATCAATTCATAAAGAATTCATCTCCCGCGGTGTGGAAAACTCACATCTTTGCGGCCCTTGATTCATCGAGGGCCCACATGTGGGTTTTTTGTTCTCGACGGCAGTGTAGGGTAACTGCCGATTCGAGTGAAGTATCCTGGAACATCGCAGGAGGAACACCCTATGACGACGACAATCTCGCAGAAGCATATCGCACGCATCATCGTTTTCGTGGTCGTTACGGCCATCGTGATGTCTATCAGTTTCCTTGTTCAAGCACATGACACTCCGGAAGTCAGTGCAGCCCCGGCTGCGGCGGCTGCCACGTCCGAGAGCATGATCACCCCGGAGCGGGTGACGATGACCGAGGTGGCAGACGGGCTGGCCTCATGGTATGGGGCCGACTTCCATGGCCGCAGGACGGCAAGTGGTAAGCGATATGATATGGATGCTTTCACGGCGGCGCACAAAACGCTTCCGTTCGGAACGCTCCTGCGGGTACGTAACGTCGAAACAGGCAAAGTTGCCCTTGTGGAAATCACAGATCGTGGTCCGTTCATCCGACGCCGGGTTGTGGACCTATCGCGTGCAGCTGCTCGGTACCTTGGTGTTTCTGTTACGCCAGTCGAGGTAGATGCACTGACCTTGGGCGACGTTGAGACGCTGATCACTTCCAAACCCGATGAATCGATAGTCCTGAACGACCAGTTCGAGCCGCACACCATCCCGAGCGCCGCCGTGCGGGTGATAGAGCGCGAGCCATCCCTGCGGGAGGCCGTGACTTCCTTGGCCGTCGGCGAGTACCTTCGCCTTAGCCGCACCGAGCGTGGTACGTATACGTATGAGCGTGTTGCCGTGCCTTCGGTGCCGGCACGCCCCCTGATCGCCCAGAAATAAGCACACTGTCCGACGGTTACCTCAACCTGCCCTCACAGGATTTCCTGTGTAGTTTTGTCGTGCCTTTGCAGAGCATCTGGTGACGATGATGAAACCTTTCAAACGGGTTCCCTGTCACAGGGCATTGAATGCGGGGCTACAACGTCGTATACCTGAAGTGAAACCAAACCCCTCAAACCTTATTGGAGCTGTGCTCATGCGTACTCTTCTGTCATTTCTCCTCCTCGGACTCATTGCATCTTCGGTTTCTGCCGGGACGGATGTTAACGACATCATCACCAAGCACCTCGAGGCACGGGGCGGCCTGGCAAAGATCAAGGCCATCAGCACGATCGTTCGTGAGGGCACAATGTCCATGGCGCAGGGCATGGAGCTCAATTTCACCGAGACCTTCAAGCGCAAGAACAAGTATCGCATGGACATGAGCTTCCAGGGGGCGAACATCGTTCAGGCATTTGATGGTCAGACGGGCTGGAGCGTCAATCCGATGTCGGGTGGTAAGCCTGAAAAGCAGTCGGCCGAAGAGAGTAAGGAAGCGATCGACCGTGCGGACTTTGACGGTGTTCTGGTTGACTACAAGGAAAAGGGCAAGAAGGTCGAGTTCGTCAGCAATGAAGATATCGACGGCACTACCGCGTACAAGCTGAAGATCACGGACAAGGACGGTAAGGAGAGTTTCCTGTACCTGGACGCCACCACGTACTATGAGATGCGGGTTGATTCCAAGATCAGCATGATGGGGCAGGAAGCCGACGTCGAAATGGTCTTCTCCAACTTCCAGGATGTGAACGGTGTACAGATGCCGCACCTGATGGAAATGCGTACAGACGGTCAGACCATGGTCTCGATGACCTACACGTCCACGAAGGCTAATGTTGACGTACCGGACGCACGGTTTGCCTTTCCGGGTGACGGCGAAAAGAAGTAAATCCCTCCGAACCCAGTAGCACCACCAAAGGACAACTCAATGGGACGCCAAACACGTCTCGGGGCCGTGCTTT
>JBILLF010000099.1:0-6227 GCA_044376225.1 Patescibacteria group bacterium
GCCGGATCCTTGCGGTTCATGCGAGGATCACGCTGGGCCATGGCCTCGATCTGTCCACTGATATCGGACTGGAGAATGATCTCCCGGCCCACGATGGCCACGATCCCTTCCATGGAGTCCTGGGCGGAGGCTACCAGGCCCCCTGACAGGACAAGCAGAATACGAAGAAGGGACTGGCGCATCGAGACGGTCATGATCATTTCGAACCTGACTTCTGGGAAGGGGCACCCCAGATCTTGTCGATGTTGGCGTTGTTGAAGGTCACCGGATGACGTGAGCGCACGCCGCCGAGCCAGGTCTCGGTGAGCCGCTTTTGCAGGGCATCCTGGTAGGCAGGAGCAAGTTCAGACATGGCTGTTTCAAACGACTTCTGCTGTGGCGGCACAATGCCGTCGAGACGCAGCACGGACCAGCCGGCTTCGATCTGGAACGGGCCAACAACATCGCCAACCTTGCTGGTCGTGGAGAACTTCTGTGCCACTTTAGATGTCTTTGGCGACACGGCAGCGTTCTTGCCGCGACTCTCACGCATGCCATCGCGCTGCGTGTAGGCAGCGGCAATATCACCGAGGTCCTTGCCGGCGGCCAAGTCTGTTTTGACGAGATTGAGCAACGAGTCGGTGAGCACATACACTTCCGTGAAGTCGTATTTCTGCTCGGTCATCCATCGTGTTTTCGTGGTGTCGTAGAAAGCGCGGGCATCCGTCGTATCGAACTTGAGCTTGCTCCAGACCTCTTTCTCTTCGACCTTAAACAGCAGGATGCCGTCGTTGAACTCGCGCATGAGCGAAGCAAAGTCCTCGTATTGCGTTTCGAGGCCGGCCGTGGCACGATCAAGCACGATCGGGTCTGAGATCTTGTTGATGGCGCGCTCGAAACCAGCGCGATTGAGCGTGTAGCCACGCAGATCAATGCGACGCCGCAGCGTGTCGGCGAACTGTCGTACGGTGATGCTTGAACTCGGAAGACGGAAGATCACGCGGTCAAGAACATCGTCGGCCAGTGAGGAAGCCCATGCGGTGTCCTGGGTGTTCTTGGTGGTGTCGATTGCTCCAAGAACCGTGCGAAGAACGGCATCGTCCCAGCCGCAGTTGATGGTTGCACGAACAGAGTCGAGAACCGTGCGCTTGTCTTCTTCGTAGTAGAGACGGCGATAGGTCCGCTTGGCATTGTCATATTCGGCAAGTGAATCGGGCACCTTGGAAGAGTCGCGGATGATGATGTGCGTGCCGAACATTGTCTTGACCCTGCCCGAGACCTGACCATCCTTGAGAGTGTAGATCGCATCCTGGAAGGCCGGCACAAGACGAGAGCCGTTGTTCTCCATTCCCGAAGAGCGGGAGTACGCTCCACCGAGGTAGCCGCCCTTGGCCGCTGAGGTCTTATCGTCGGAGTATGCCTTGGCAAGATCACCGAAGGCATCGCCGGTCGGAATGATCTTTCGCACGGACAGCAAGGTGTTCTGCTGTGATGGCTTCATCGAGAGGATCGAAAGAAGCGTGTCAGCAAATCGGTTGGTTGCGGCGCTGTCGCGGTCATCCTTCGGCGTAAGCAGGATATGACGGAATTTGACGTTCACGCGCGGAGCGCGCTGATAGAGCTTGACGATGAAGTAACCGTAGCGCGATGCCAGGGGGCTTGCTGTAAAGCCTCCCAACGGCAAAGCATAGGACACGTCTTCGACGACCTTGATGATCGAACCGGCAGAGATCCATGGTAGTCGACCGCCGTTGGCGGACGTTTCCTTGTCATCTGAAGAATCACGGGCCAGCTTCTCAAAATCTGCACCGGCAGACAGCATCGCCACCAGGCGTTCGGCCTTGGTGCGGCTTGCTACCGAGTCCCATCCACGGGTGGACTGTTCGGGAACGGCACAGAGAATGACGCCGATCTCGAGTTCCGTCATGCGGCGCACGGCCAGCTCTTTGATCCGCTTCTCAGCAACGGCTTTATCAAAGAAGTAGGTCTCCGAAAGCAAACGGCGGTTGTTTGCCAGATCGATCCGCACGGCTGAGTCTTGCTCAAGCCCCCTGTCACGGGCATCAGCTACTTTGAGGCGGTAGTTGGTGTACAGGCGCAGAAAGTCAAGGGCGGTGTCCCGAGCAACGCTTGAAAGGCGCGTGTCGCGGCGAGTGAGATTCTTCTGGAAGGCCCGTTCAACGTCACCAAGGAGCACCTGCTCAGTGCCGACAGTGGCAAGCACCGTGCTCGAGGCGAAGGTCGGCCCTGCCGCTGTTGTCGGTTTGGCCTTGGTAGGATTTTTCTTCTTTTGAGCGGGACTGATCGCAGCTGCCAGGCAGAGGACCAGGGCAACACAGACACTGCGTGCAATTGACGTCATGGCGGAATGCAACATGAAGTTCATAAAAAGGTGGTGGTGGATGGCCCGTACTGACGACGGGACTGCAAAAATAGTCAGTTGCCGACCTTTGAACCTACGCGCCAGACGTCTCCGGCACCCATGGTCAGGAGGATGTCCTTGGGCCGAAGTACCTGTGTGAGCAGCTCGGCAACATCTTCGAGCCGCTCTGCATAGAAAACTTGACGATGTCCGGCATCGCGGGCCGCATCGGCGATAAGACGTCCGCTGACGCCTTCAATGGGCTCTTCCCGAGCCGGATAGACGTCCATGAGGATGATCACATCCGCATTGTCGAATGAGGTGGCAAACTCCCGGTAGAAGTCCCGAGTGCGCGTATAGGTATGAGGCTGAAAGACGGCCACAATGCGCCTGTCCCAGCCCTTACGGGCCGCTTCGAGCGTTGCCTGGATCTCGGTGGGATGGTGGGCGTAGTCGTCGATCACCAGAACGCCGGCTGTGGTCTCGCCCTTGATCTCAAATCGTCGGTAGACGCCACCAAACTCGGCCAGGGCTTGTCGAATCACATCGGGTGGCACACCGCATTGCAACGCCACCCCGCACGCGGCCAGCGAGTTCAGGACGTTATGGTTGCCGGGAACGTTAAGGATGATTCGGCCAAGGGGCTCACCTCGATAGGTCAGATCGTAGGAACTACTCCGCTCGTTGTAGCTGATATTGCTGGCCCGCACGTCACATTGCGGCGAGGTGCCGTAGGTGACGGTAACGCGCTTTATAAGGGGCATCACATCGCGCACGCCGGGGTCGTCCAGGCACACGAGCGCTGATCCGTAGAAGGGAACCTTGTTGGCAAACTCGGTGAACGCCCCCTTGATGTCATCAAGGTCGCTGTAGATATCAAGGTGGTCCGCCTCAATGTTCGTGACGACGGCGATGGTGGGTAAAAGCTGCAGGAACGAACGATCATACTCGTCAGCCTCCAGCACGATCCAATCGCCTCTGCCAAGGCGAGCATTGGACCCGCCGAGTCCCGTGAGTCGTCCGCCCACGATCACGGTGGGATCCATGGCCGCCTTCATCATTACAAGGCCGCACATGGACGTGGTCGTAGTCTTGCCATGTGTTCCTGCGATGGCCAGCGTGTACTTCAATCGGGACACTTCAGAGAGCATCTCAGCACGGCGAATCACAGGAATCTTCCGTTCAAGTGCGGCCTTTGTCTCGGGATTATCTGCAGGTCGTACGGCCGACGAATACACGACGACCTCCGCCCCCTGAATGTTCTCCGCCTGGTGGCCGATGAAGATCATCGCCCCTTTTGACGCCAGATGCTCGGTTGTGGCACTCTCACTTAGGTCCGACCCGCTCACAGTGAACCCCTGCGACAGCAAAATCTCGGCAATCCCGCTCATGCCGGAACCGCCGATGCCAACGAAGTGAATGTGTTTAACGGAGGAGAAGGTCATGGGCGAAGATAGAGACGAGAGACGAGTCACTCGTCACTCGTCAGGGTCTTCCTCAGCGCTTCCGTCAAATGCACATACTGGTCTTTGAGCTGCATGGGCATGGCATCGAGCTGGCGTTGGACGGCATCCTCGTCTGCGCGTACGAGTGGCCCGGTGATGGGGAAGGGGGCGTTGGACTTCATCGCCTCGAGGGCATTCCCGAGTGTTTGACGCATGATAGGGCCGAGGAATTCCTCCACTGGTAGGCCAACATCCTCAGCAAGACGTCTGGCGAGGTCGTAGGCGGCATACGTGAAATTCGATGCTGCTACCGCAGAGGCATGGTAGCGTCGCTTGGAAATGGCATCGGTCTTAGGAAGTCGGAAAGGGAAGCCCCCTACACGGCGGATGAATTCCTCCGTAAGAGGCCAGGACGCATCATCACACAGAACGCCCCATCCGATACCATGCAACAAGGCCTGGTCGGCCTTGTCGAAGGTTTGAAACGGGTGCGCAGCGGCGATTAAGGCGCGATGGAGGCGAAGGGGCTCTAGAACATCCGTTCCGAGTGAACCATTCACGTGCAGAACGAGCGTCCCGTGCAGCACCTCGGAATGGTACTTCGCCAGTTTGGTGATGACCTCCGCAAGTACGGAGTCCTTTGTGGCAAGCACAATGACATCGGACTTCGGGATCGCGATTGATTCGGGATCTGCGCAGAATGTCCGGGCGGAAACAACAACGCTGTTGAGGCGGGCTACGGAAGCGTCATTCCGTAATTCTGTAACTCCGTCATTCCGTAATTCCGTACCTCCGTAAATCCGTAATTCCGTACCTCCGTCATTCCGTAATTCCGTCATTCCGTAACTCGCCAACGACGTCCCTACCCGCCCAGCACCGATGATCGTAATGGAATTGATCATACGGTGAACCTATGAAAGGGGCTCAAGGGTATAGGAATCCTTGCCGTCTTTCATTGACCAGCCAAGAGCGGCAAGCTCGTTGCGAAGGCGGTCGGCTTCTGCCCAGTTCTTCGCTGTGCGCGCAGCCCAGCGCTCTTCTGCGAGCGAGCGTATGGCGTCAGGCACGTCTATCGCAGGACGTGGGCTAAAGGTCCAAACAGCCAGAATATCATTGACTTGGCGCAGCGCACCGAGCACCTCACGTGCCTTTGTGGCATCTGTGCGGGCATCGGCATGACGCGCGCAGTACTCGTACATACGGGCAAGCGCCTGAGGTACGTTTAGGTCATCGGCAAAGGCATCGGCAATGTCCGAGGGCATGCTGCCGTGAAGTTCTGCTGCGTCGCTGACGCCTGCGGATTCCATGAGATCCCAGATCAGGCTCTGCGTTCGCCCCCTTGCTGTTGCTGCGGCACGAAGACTTTCGAAGGTGAAGTTGAGCACGGCGCGATAGTTGCCAAGCATCAGAGCAAATCGAATGTCCAGCGGATCGTGACCCATCGACTCGAGGTCGCGCAGAGTGTAGAAGTTGCCGAGCGACTTCGACATCTTCTTGCCTTCGACCTCGAGGAATTCGTTGTGCATCCAGAAACGGGCTTGATCTGCGACGTGGTAACCAGCGCAGCACTGCGCAAGCTCATCTTCGTGGTGCGGGAAGCGCAAGTCCACGCCGCCAGTGTGAATGTCGAATGGAAGACCGAGCAGCTCCTTCGACATCGCCGAGCACTCGATGTGCCAGCCTGGACGTCCGGGCAGTGAGGATCCATCGAGCTCAAAGTCCCAATAGGGCTCGTCGTCCTTGCGCCCCTTCCAGAGCACAAAGTCACTCACGGATTCCCGGTCATACTCGTCGGCATCAATGCGAACCCCCTCACGGAAGTTGGCCGTATCGATTGCAAAGAGCCGACCATACGAATGTGACTTGGAGTAGGCCCCGACGTTAAAGTACACCGAGCCTTCGGAGGCATAGCCATAACCGGCACGGACGATCTCGCGGATGAGCTCCTGCATCTCGTCGATGTAATCCGTAGCTCTTGGCATCGCCTCAAAGTGATCCATGCGAATGCCGAGCACCTGCAAATCCCGTTTGAATTCCTGTTCGAAAAACGTTGTGTACGCCCGAAGGTTCGCGACGGCATCATCCGTCTGCTGGCCCATTTGGTCACGCCATCGGGCCGATCCCACGGCGCTGTTACGAATCGTCTTGTCGTCCACATCGGTGATGTTCATCACCCAGCGCACCTTGTAGCCCCCTACCGTGCGCAAAGCCCGTTGCAGAACATCCACGAACACAAAGGCGCGCATGTTGCCCAGATGTGCCACATCATACACCGTAGGGCCGCATGAATACATCCGCACAATTCCTTCGGAAAGGGGCTTAAATGGTTCGATGCTGCGAGTAAGTGTGTTGAAGAGGCGCATTGACGAAAATACGAGTGACGAGTGACGAGTCAGTTACCAATATTTGGTAATTTGTCGATTGAGGTGAACATATGGGCA
>JBILLF010000100.1:0-6193 GCA_044376225.1 Patescibacteria group bacterium
GCAGAGTGCCGATGCCGCCCCCTCCAACAAAACCAATAATTGTGGCCATGCGCACGTTGATGTCCCAGCGATAGATGGTGAAGGAGAGAAACGGAATCACGCACTGTGGAACGACGGCAAACCATAAAACTTGCAAGCGGTTAGCGCCAGTAGCAGAGATTGCTTCGATGGGGCCGTGATCCACATCTTCGATCTGTTCACTGTACTGTTTCGTAAGGGATGCCACAGTATGAACCACCAGGGCGAGCATCCCGGCAAAGGGTCCGATACCGACCCAGACCGAGAAGATGATAGCCCAAATGATGGGTTCCATCGAGCGCATGATATTCAGGATGGCCCGCAGAAGCACGTAGATCGTGCGCTCGACCATGCCCCCGGTCATGACATTGCGGGCAGCTGGAAAGCTCAGCAGAAAGCTCAGAGGAACCGCAACGATGGTGGCCATCAGAGCTGTGAAGATCGTCACGACCATGGCATCGAGGGCCGCTGGAAGCACGTCGAACTCTGGGGTAAGCAGGGCGCCGAAGATCCGGCCAGCCCCCTGAAGACCTTCCGAGGAGAAGAACTCGATCGGGGAGATATCCGTGACGATCCACCCAGCCAGGATGCTTGAGCAAAACGCGATCCACCCGAGGTGCGCACGAAGGCGGCTTGGTGAGGGACGGGCTTCTTTGCTGGCAACGAAGAGCTGGCCGATGGAGGCCTTACCAAGCACTGAAAGCAGCGTCCAGAGGATCGTAAGAAGGGCAACGGCAGGGGGCGGGGCACTCCAGCCGGTCAGACCCGGCACAATGATCAGCAGCAGCATGGCCGAAACGGCGCTGCCCAGAAGTAGGTCAAGAATAAGAGCAAAGGCGGACTTCATCGGATCTCCACCTCCATGGCTTCTTCGCCATAGATCGTTCTGAACCACTCATCGGTGATCTCCGATGGCTTTCCATCGAAAACGAGATGTCCGCCTTTTAGGGCGATGGCCCTGGTGGCATAGCGACGCACCAGCGACAGGAAGTGCAGGTTACAGATGACCGTAGTTCCGAGGTCCTTGTTGATGTGCTCCAGGTAGTCCATCACCGAATGCGACGTCGCCGGGTCGAGCGAGGCCACCGGCTCATCAGCAAGCAGCAGCCTGGGCTCCTGCATCAGCGCGCGGGCGATGGCTACGCGTTGCTGCTGTCCGCCCGAGAGAGCATCGGCCCTGTTGGCCGCCTTATCAGCGATGCCGACTACATCAAGAGCTTTGGCTGCACGATCCTGCTGCTCAGGGGAAAAACGTCCAAGGATCGATGCCCCGGTCGAGGTCGTTCCCAGTGCACCATAGAGCACATTGCTCAGCACTGTGTGGCGTGGAATCAGATTGAAGTGTTGGAAAATCATCCCGATCCCGGCTCGATGCGAGCGCAATGCCGCGTCGGACACATGCGTCACGTCCTGACCATTCATTAGGATCGTTCCCTGAGAGGGCTCGATCAACCGATTCAGGCATCGCAGAAGCGTACTCTTGCCCGACCCGGAAAGACCAATGATGACCAGAAACTCGCCCTCCTCAACATCAAAGGAGATGTCGTGCAGGGCCTTGTACCCGTTGGGGTAGGTATGGGACAGATTCCGTACCGAAAGCAGAGCCATGCATGAAATTACGCAGTTACGGAGTTACGCAGTTACTGATTGCCTGCTGTCGCTGGAATCGCGATGGCGCTCCGCATACCTATCGCTCCATCTGCCATACCCCAACACCGAAGATGAGGGCGCCGGCAGCTACCCAGGCGAGGGTGCTATTGGCAAGAGAAGTCCAAGAGATGGAATGGAATAGGTCGAGCAGGTTGGTGGCAGAGGCGGCAACGTGACCCGACAAAAACCCGAGGGTGAAGCAGGCAACGACGATTCCGATCATGGGTGTGCGACGCCAGAGTCGTCGGAGCAGGGAAGGCTTACGGCGTTCTTGCATCACAGCACGCATGACGTCGATGGTCAGGATGGGGTCGTCATGCTCGGCCACACTGCGGCGGATGTGCGAGCGCATCTTGAGCTCCGAATGAAGAATGTCCTCCTCGGAAAGGGGCTTGCGTGATGACTGATGGTGCGTGTTCATGGTGTTTCCTCCAGGTCTGGACATCGACGCAGCAGCGCCGTGCGCAGCAGATTGCGTCCGCGGTTGAGTCGGGTTTTGACGGTGCCAAGGGGCAGACTGGTAATGGTGACGATCTCATCGTATGACCGGTCGTCCACGTAAAAGAGCTCGAGAATGGTCGCGTAGATGGGATTCATGGTCTTCATTTCGTCGCGGACAATCTCATCGATCAGCGACGACTCCATGGACTGAAAAACGGTGGGCTCGATCCAAGCAGAGCCGGCTTCGTCATCAAACTCATCATGCATCGGTGTTCGCTTGCGCTTTTCTAGGGCATTCAGGCACGTAGTGTAGACGATCCGGTAGAACCACGTCGAAAATGTTGATTCGCGGTTGAAGCGCGAAAGCGATCGGTATGCCTTCACGAACGCGTCCTGCACAACGTCGCGGGCGTCGTCCGTGTTCTGCATCATGCGCTCGGCAAGCGACAGCGCACGGCGCTGGTGCTGGGATACCAGCACCGCAAAGGCCTCGGTGTCGCCCCCTACAATGCGATCGATGATCTCCGATTCGGTCAACGCTTTTCGAGACTTGTGGCGATGATGTGATACACCGTCAGCGCCAGACCCGAAAAGAAGGCAACCGACGTCAGGGCAACAAGCGGACGATACTCATCCAATTGGAAATCAAAGAAATTCCAGATGACCATCGCAACGCAGAGTCCAAGGCCTACACCAACGAGCAACAACCCAAATCTCAGTGCCCGGAACTTTCGCGTGGAGTCCCGTTCCGTTATCCCTCCGCGTGGGTCGAGCCCCTTATCGATCATCGCAAGTTCTATTGCACGACGTGTGTCAATTCTTTTCCAGATGAGAATCCCAGCCGTAATCGCAAACACAATCGGCGGCAGAGCGCCCAGCAGTTCGTGTAGTATGCCCTCAGCTCCCGAGGTAGGGGGCGGAGCAGGCAGCTTCTGCACGTGTGTCTCAACCGCCGAAGCAACATTGCTGAGCGAGTCTGTCATCCAGGAAACGGTCCTGCGAACGGTATCGCTGGAGGATGAATCCTGCTCCGAGGCTGGGAACAGAAAGCCAATAACCAAGGACAAGTAGTTTTGAAAATGCGTCATCATTGGAGAGATATTCATCGTTCTTCCAATAAAATGTTCGAGGCATTGCAACCATTTTGGTGGCCACGTCATTTGACCGCCGTCGGCCGACAGGGTTTCAGTAAATTCGCCGAAATGTCTGCAAAACGCATCATCATCGCCATTGACGGACCGGCCGGAGCCGGAAAAAGTACCACCGCCCGGCGCGTGGCCGAGAATCTGGGCTACGTGTACATCGACACCGGGGCCATGTACCGTGCGGTCTCGCTGGCTGCTCTGCAACGCGGCTGTGCCTTGACCGATGCCGACCTCGGCGCCCTGGCGGAGGAGTGCGACGTCCGTCTTGAGCCATCGCAGGGGTCTCAGAGGGTGATGCTCAATGGCGAAGATATCTCGCTGGCCATCCGTCAGGCCGACGTCACATCGGTCGTGAGTCAGGTCAGTGCTTTTCCATCGGTACGTAAGGCGCTCGTCAAACGTCAGCGCGAGATCGGTGAAGCCGGCGGAGTTGTCATGGACGGACGTGACATCGGCTCTGTGGTGTTTCCTCATGCCGAGGTGAAGGTGTTCCTTGTGGCAGGCACCGACGAGCGCGTGCGACGCAGGCTTCTGGAAGCACAGGCACGGGGCGAACAGATAACCGAATCTGAGGTCCGGCATCAGATCATCAGCCGAGATGAGATCGACAGTTCGCGGCAAGAGAGTCCCCTTGTCAAAGCCGAGGGAGCCGTTGAGATCGATACAACTTCGTGCACGATCGACGAGCAGGTGCAACAGATTCTTGACCTTGTCTCCTCATACCAAACCACGCACTCGATCGTCTCGGCGCACCTCGGCTTTTAGTGCGCTGAAAAGGAAAGAACAGCAAATGAATGTGACCATCGACAAGTTCAGCGGATTTTGCTGGGGCGTTGTACGCACGGTGCAGATCGCCGAAGATCAGCTTGCCAACCGCGGTTCGGATGCAAAGCGTAATGTGTATGTCCTAGGACACATCATCCACAACCCGAAAGAGATCCAGCGTCTGGCGGACAAGGGGCTTGAGACGATCACCGTCGATGATTTTCCGCGTCTTGCCCACAGCGGCGCCAAGGTGATCATCCGGGCGCATGGTGAGCCCCCTGAGACGTACCGTAAAGCCTGGGAGTCTGGTATCGAAATCATCGATGCAACCTGTCCTGTGGTGACGAAGCTTCAGGAACGTGTGCGCAAGTTCTGGGACCAGGGATACCAGGTGGTGATCTTCGGAAAGAAGGACCATGCCGAGGTTCTTGGAGTGCGTGGCGTGGTGCGCGACGAATGTGTAGTGGTGAAGTCCGTTCAGGATGCGCTCGATAATGTCCAGCTAGACCGCAAGACTGTGCTCTTTTCGCAGACCACCATGGACCGTCCAACGTTTCTGGAGATTCGCGACGCTCTCAAGGGGCGTATCAGCGAACTCATCGTCGATACGATGGAAGAGATCGCCACCGAGTTCCACGTCAAGGACACCATCTGCGGTCAGGTCAGCGGGCGCGAAGCCCAGCTGGCCGCCTTCGCCCAACGCAACGACGTTGTCATCTTCGTTGCCGGCCGCGCCTCCTCCAACGGCAAGGTCCTGTTCGATGTTGCCCACGCCGCCAACCCACGGACCTACTTCGTTGAAACGAAAGAAGAGATCGATCGAACCTGGCTCGACGGCGCCGATAATGTCGGCATCTCGGGCGCTACCAGTACCCCGCAGTGGTATATGGAAGAGGTGAGGGAAGAGTTACTGAGTTACTGAATTACGGAATTACGGAATTACGGAATTACGGAATTACTGAGTTACGGAATTACTGAGTTACGGAATCCGACCGAGCGAGTGCATGTTGCCTATGTCGTGAGGGCGGGTTGGATGGTGTGGGACAAGAGCGCGTGGACACGCTCAGCACGCGTGCCTCCAATGCATGATGCGCCATCGATTTACTAGCCCCAGGCCTTGGCCCGGGTTACGAGGAGAGAACGTCACGTAACAGTTAGAAAATGGCACGAAGAGGGTAAATGTGCTCGGCTAGAAGCCGAGGTTCTCTAATAGAAAACATTTACCTTTGCCATGTTCAACAATATTGCTCGTCGAACGCTGCTGAGATATGCTCATAGGCATCCAATGGCAGCCGCGGCTCTGTTTCGCAGGTGTTTCGAATTGTCTTCGAGTATCGCGTTTTGCAGATAAAGTGGTTTGGAACCCACAATGAATACGACAGAATTAACGCCGCGACAATTCAGTACTAGGAGACCCCTCCAATGGAACTAGCCGTCATTAAATCCGAACGCCAATACAAGCGAATGCTGCGCTGGGTCGATCAGCAGTTTGACACCGGGGTGCGGCTCGATACGCCCGAAGGACGAAAACTCGAAGTGGCCCTTGTACTGATCAAGAAATACGAGGACGAGCACTATCCAATTCCACCGGTCGACCCGATAGAGGTTGTCCGTGAAAAGATGGAGGAGATCGGACTACGTAACAAGGACCTCGTGGGCGTTGTCGGCAGTAAAGGCTATGTATCGCTTATCCTCAATGGCCGAAAGCCCCTTACCCTCGAGATTGCCCGTGTCTTCCACCGACTGCTAAAGATACCCGCTGAGGTGTTTCTGAAGTAAAGATAGTCCGCGGCTATGGCTGTCTCGAAAATCGCCATCATTGACTAGGAAGAAGAACAGGTGACAGGTTACAGGTTACAGGCCGGTGCCCATGGGCGGCGAAGATGGATCCCCGCTTCCAGTTTGTACCGGCATTCGATGCAACGCGTCAACGTGAATATGCGGCCGGCAGGCAGGACTCCACGCGAGCCTCGCAATTGCTGAGTTGCCAAGCTACGGAATGACCTAGCGCCCGTTGTCGCGCACCCCGGGCCACCGCCCGGGGCTGTAAAATCGACCGCGCATAACTGACCTAAAACCAAAACCCAAAACCCAAAACCCAAAACCCAAAACCCAAAACCCAAAACCTAAAACCTAATGAGTGGAGATGCCGGGAGTCGAACCCGGGTCCGAAG
>JBILLF010000006.1:0-62272 GCA_044376225.1 Patescibacteria group bacterium
TGCGACCCGTGAAGTTGCGGTTGAACGACGTGATGATCGAGTTCTTGTCGCCCTGCTGCACGTCGTGACGTTTCCACTGTCCAATGCACGGACCACAGGCGTTTGCCAGCACGACGCCTCCGATAGCCTCCATCTTGTCAAGGATTCCGTCACGCTCGATGGTTGCGCGCACCTGCTCCGAACCCGGTGTGATGGTGAACTCCGACTTGGCCTTTAGGCCATGGTTTGCGGCGAACTCGGCGATGGAGGCCACGCGCGACATGTCCTCGTACGAGGAGTTGGTGCACGAGCCGATGAGGCCCACACGCAGTTCTTCTGGCCAGTTGTATTCCTTAACGGCATTTACAAACTCAGAGAGTTCCATTGCACGGTCTGGAGTGAACGGACCGTTGATATGGGGCTCGAGGGTATCAAGATTGATCTCGATTACTTGATCGTAGTATGCTGATGGATTCGCTGCTACTTCATCGTCGGCCCGCAGGTGCTCTGCCACGGTGTTGGCCAAGTCGGCAACATCGTTGCGACCCGATGCGCGCAGGTAGCGCTCCATCGATGCGTCGTACGGGAAGATCGACGTCGTAGCGCCGATCTCAGCACCCATGTTACAGATCGTTCCCTTGCCCGTGGCCGAGAACGAAGCAACGCCATCGCCGAAGTATTCAACGATCGCGCCCGTGCCGCCCTTCACCGTCAGGATGCCGGCGAGCTTCAGGATCACGTCCTTCGGGCTGGTCCAGCCGCTCATGGTACCCGTGAGCTTCACGCCGATGAGCTTTGGCATTTGCAGTTCCCACGGCATGCCGGCCATCACGTCAACCGCATCAGCACCGCCCACACCGATGGCCACCATTCCCAAGCCCCCTGCATTCGGCGTGTGTGAGTCCGTGCCGATCATCATGCCGCCCGGGAAGGCGTAGTTCTCGATCACCACCTGGTGAATGATGCCGGCGCCCGGCTTCCAGAAGCCAATGCCGTACTTGTTGGATACAGAGGCAAGGAAGTCGAACACTTCCTTGTTCTCTTCGAGTGACTTATCGAGGTCGGACTTCGCCCCGTGCTCGGCACGGATAAGGTGGTCGCAGTGCACGGTTGATGGGACGGCGACCTTTGGGATGCCGGCCGACATGAACTGCAGAAGGGCCATCTGAGCCGTTGCGTCCTGCATCGCTACGCGGTCGGGATGGAAGTCCACATACGCCGCACCACGCGCGTGCGGGGCCGATGGTAGCTCTGCCATGTGGGCGTAGAGCACCTTTTCGGCGAGGGTCAGGGGGCGACCCAGCAAGCCCCTTGCTGCTTCGACCTTGGTAGGAAGCGCCGCATACAGGCGCTCGATCATGGAGATGTCTTGTGTTGCCATGTTGATGTTATCTGATGTGTTTGAAGTAACGGACTGATGGAAGCTTCATGAAATCGGCATCTTGTGTGACAAGTTCCGCTTCATGTGCAAGTGCGGTAGCGTAGATGATCGCGTCGGCCGTCGAAAGACTGTGCATTCGACTTATCGTGGCGGCCTCGCGGGCTCGTCCTGTGGAGAGAGGATCTACGCGAAACGTTTGCATGCTCATGGTCACAGCAAGTGCTTCCTTAACAGAGACAATGCGCTCGATGGAGCGATAGACCTCAAATATGCAGACAGACGGGACGACGATGCTATCGGCGTGTGCTTTCAGAACCTTCGCATAATGCGGCGCGTTCGGACCGTCCAGAATGTACTCGATCCACGCCGACGAGTCGAGAACCACAGGACGTGCTTTCATGGTTCAAACTTCTCCTTATCGCGAATCAGACGGATGTCGTAATCCTTCAAGTATCCGCGCAGTTCCTCAACTGAAAGAAGTGGTACGAGCACGAGCATGCCCTCGTGATTCATCCACTGCATGCGCTGCCCGGGCTTGATATGGAAGAAGTCCCTCAGTTCCTGCGGAATAACGATCTGGTACTTCGGAGAAACGGTGACTGTGGTGCTCATAGGGGTATCGAACGATGTGTCGTACGACGACGATTGATCGATACTAAACTCGTAAAACTCGCGGATTTTCGCAATGGGCCAGACGTATGAGCATCAATGTCCGGAGATTTCAAGTGCGACTTCTTCCTTTAGGGGCATTGAGGATGATCTCCGTTCGGTGTTCGATCATTCTCCGGATGAGTGCCACTGGCAGAGGACGATCGAGTGGGAATTGAACCGACCCTTTACCCTGCTTGTATGCGGCTAGTTCATCTGCGAAGGCCTCGTGACTGTAGGGAGTGGCGTAAATGCCGATATGGCGTGCGTAGGCGGCGAAGTACATCAGGGGCTTACCGTTGAGCTTGTACGCCGGCATGCCGTAGGATATCGACTCTACGGCGTCGGGTGCCGCAGTGCGAATCATCTGACGGAGTTCGGATAGCAATAGCGCAAGTTCCGGCGACTGTTCGGTGATGTAGGCATCAACGCTTGATGGTGCAGCGCGCATAGAGGATAGTCCTTACCCGGCCATCTCGCTCAGCTCGAGCCAGCGGAGGGTGAGACTGTCGAGTTCTTCTGTTAGCGCTGCATGCTCGGCGGCCCATGCGTGATGATCCGTGTAGGTTCCCTCACCGGAGGCCATGCGAGCTTCGATGGCTGAGATCTTTGCTTCTGTTTCGGGAATTGCCCGCTCCAGAGCTTGGAGTTCCTTTTGTTCCTTGAAGGTCAGTTTCTGCTTGATAGGGGGCTTGGCATCGGCCTTTGCATCGGCTGCTTTGGACTTCGACTCTCGATCGGCGGAGGCCGACTTGGCTTCGAGCTTTTCGAGGTAGGCCGAGTAGTTGCCGGGATACTCCTTGATGCGGCCGCCTTCTTCAAACGCCCAAATGGTGGTCACGGTCTTATCGAGAAAGGCACGGTCGTGCGAGACGATGATCAACACGCCCTTGAAGTAGGCAAGGTATTCCTCAAGGGCCGATAGCGTTACGAGGTCGAAGTCGTTCGTGGGCTCGTCCAGGAAGAGGACGTTGGGGTTGCGCATGAGAATGCGCAGCAGACCCAGACGCCTGCGCTCGCCCCCTGACAACGTATGCACATAGGCATGCTGCTGCTTGGGTGAAAAGCCGAAGCGGTCGCACAGCTCCTTGGCGGTGATGTATCGCTCGCGTCCAACGCCAACGTCGATGTACTCGGCAATGGCGCGCACGTTCGAGAGCACCGTCTCGTTCTCGCTGAGGTCGCGGATCTCCTGCTCGAAGAAGCCCAGGTTCACTGTGTCACCAATGGTTACGTGACCCTTTGTTGCGCTTCGACGTCCGGCCAGGACGTTTAAGAGTGTTGTCTTGCCAGCCCCATTTGGACCGATGATTCCGATCCGGTCAAGGGGCGAGGCACGATAGGTAAAGTTCGTTACGAGCGATTCGATGGAGACATCAATGGCATCGATGATCTTTCCGCCGAGGAACTTCCCGCCGACCTCGATGTCGATGTCGCGGAACTCGGTGCTTTCAGTGCGCTGCTCCTGCTGCATCTTCTCAATCCAGTCGATGCGGCTCTGCTGCTTTGTGCGGCGTGCCTTGGCCCCCTTCTGCAGCCACGCAAGCTCCGTGCGGAGCTTGTTGCGTTGGTGCGCGGCCGTTGCATCGGCAACGGCGATCATGGCCTCCTTACGTTCGAGGTACTTCTCGTACGAGCCTTCGTAGGAGAAGAGCCGATGCTCATCAATCTCCACGATGCGGTTGCACACGGCGTCGAGAAAGTACCGGTCGTGCGTCACCAGCAACAGCGCGCGTGGGGAGTTCTGCAGCGTGTCCTGCAGCCACTGCACGCTTGCCGCGTCAAGGTGGTTCGTTGGCTCGTCCAGGATGAGCAGGTCCGGCTCGGCGATCAGCGCACGGGCAATAGCCACGCGCTTGCGCTGTCCGCCCGACATGGCATGAACGCTGCGAAGGGGATCATGGATGCCCAATCGTCCGAGGGTTTGCCGTGCCCGTGTTTCGAGTTCCCATTCTTCGAGATGACCATGCTGCTGGTCGTAGGCGTTCATCACGGTGGTCAGCGCTAAGTCGTCGACCTCGAAGGTCGGCAGCTGGGCGAGATACTCGAAGCGTGCTTCGCGATTGAAGGCGATCTCTCCGGCATCCGGCTCGTCGATACCGGCGATGATGCGCAGCAGCGAGGTTTTACCAGCCCCATTGCGACCGATAATGCCAACGCGTTCTCCGGCTTGCATGCCGAAGGAGATGTTCTCGAAGAGGGTCTTTTCGAAGTACGACTTCGAAAGCTGTGAGGCCGAAAAAAGTGTCACGCTTCTTCGAGAACCTCTTCCTCTTCCGTCAGGGCCAGCGTCTGGACGTTCAAGGCTTGGTGTTGACTGTCGATGCGGCGCTTCTGCATGAGTGATTCCGGAATGCGGGTCACCTTGCTGACAAGGCCGATGCGTTCAAACAGACGGATCATGAAACCCGTCGGATCGATCTGCCACCAGGCCAAACCGTGAATGGCCGACGAAGGGAAGGCGTGATGGTTGTTGTGCCAGCCTTCGCCGAGTGCCAGAAGTCCCACAATCGGGTTGTTGCGGCTATGGTCCGTGGTGGTGTAGGTGCGAGCACCAAAGAAGTGGCACACAGAATTCACGCTCCACGTAACGTGCGAGGAGATGAAGATGCGCACCAGTCCGCCCCAAAGAAATCCCGTCCATGCACCGTGCCAGCCCCCTACCATGTATCCGAGGACTGCCGGAATGATGAGACTCAGCACTGCCCAGAACAGAAACGTCGAGGTGAACCATACCAGCATGGGGTCTTTCTTGTAGCGTGCGCCCCACTTGTTGACGACTTCATCGAGACTGGCACTGTTCATCTCCAACAGCCACTCAAAGTGGGCGTGAATGAACCCGCCGATCGTGGGCGAATGCGGGTCGCCATCCTGATCGCTATGCGCGTGGTGCTTGGTGTGCACGCTGGCCCAATGCAGCACCGGACCCTGAAACGCCATCGATCCGAAGGCCAATGTGATGGCCTTGATCACCGGATGTGCCTCAAAGGCCTTGTGCACCACCATGCGATGGTAGGCGAATGTGATGCCGAACTCCGTCAGCACCACACCAACAAGACACATTCCAACGTTGAACATCGACACATCGCCAGTGAATGCCTGATAGCAAACAAGAATGACCGCGGCAAGGGGCAGGCCAATAAGGCCGTAGATCGGAAGAGAGGACATGAGGGCAAAGTTACGGAGGGACGAGGGACGAGGGACGAGAGACAAGCGACGTGCCATCGATATACTAGCCCCGAGCCTTGGCCCGGGGTACAAGAGACGAGCGACGTGCAATCGATTTGCTAGCCCCGAGCCTTGGCCCGGGGTACGAGCAACGTTGTAGGGGCGACCATGGACTCCCGCCTTCGCGGGAATGACGGCAAACAAAAAAAGCGTCGGCGCACGCATGGTGTGCCGACGCTTGAGGTGATTGCAGCTCGGTAGAGTTACTTGACGATCTCGATCAATTCGACGTCGAAGATCAGGGTTGCGTTTGGACCGATCTGTCCGCCGGCACCGCGTTCGCCGTAGGCGATCGATGGTGGGAGGTAGATCGTGTACTTCGAGCCGACGCTCATCAGTTGCAGAGCCTCAGTCCAGCCGGCGATGACGCCAGAAAGAGGGAACTCCGCTGGTTCACCGCGTTCGACGGAGCTGTCGAAGACCGTTCCATCGAGGAGCTTACCGGTGTAGTGCACCTTGACGACGTTGTCCTTGGTTGGCTTCTTGCCTGTGCCTTCGGTGTTGACCTTGTATTGCAGACCGCTTGCTGTGACCGTAATGCCTGGCTTGTTTTTGTTTTCGGCCAAGAACTTCTCTCCCTTGGCAGCGTTCTCGGTGCCTGCTACAGCCTGGCGGGCCTGCATCTTTTCCATAGCCTGCTGCTGCATTGCCATCAGGGCTACCTGCAGCTGCTCCGGCGTCAGTTTGAGCGTTCCGGCCAGAGCATCACGCATACCGGATGCCACGAGTTCGGCGTCAACGTCGAGGTCCTGGTCTTTGATGGAGCGTCCGACGGAGGCTCCGACGGCATAGCTGGCGCTGTCCTTAGCAGTCATGATCTTTTTGTCCTGGGCCGTTGCAACAGATGCGGCACTGAGCACGATCGTTGCGAAGGCGATTGTGAATGTGATGGTGGATCTCATTTTGTCGTTGGGTGAAAAGTGAGAAAATGTCATTGTTGATTACTTGATTCCCAGAAGCTCGATCTCGAACACCAGCACCGAACCCGGCGGGATCGGTCCGGCCTGCTGCATACCATAGGCCAGTTCACTTGGCATATACACCATGTACTTGGCACCGACGCTCATCATCGACAGGGCTTCAGCAAATCCAGGGATCACGCCGCCGAGCGGAAACTCAGCCGGCTCGCCGCGCTTAATGCTGCTGTCGAACACCGTACCATCGATGAGTGAACCCGTGTAGTGAATCTTGACCGTTGAGGCCGACGTTGGCTTGGCTCCCGAACCGGCTGTGAGCACCTTGTACTGCAGACCGCTGGCCGTAGTGACGACACCAGGCTTGGATTTATTGGCTTCAAGGAAGTCCTTGCCGGCCTTGACGTTGCCCTTGGCCTTCGATTCGTCTTCTTTGGCCTGCTGATCGCGACGGCTCTGCTCGAGCTTGTTCATCATAAGCGCCACGATCGAATCGGTCATCTGCGGGCTTCCTCCCATCGCATCTTTGATGGCCAGTGCCACCACTTCCGGATCAACGTCGAACTTGCTCGAAACCAAAGACTTGCCCACCTGCGTGCCGATGGCGTAGCTCGTTGAATCCTTGAACGTTGAGAGATTCTTACTCCCACCGTCACAGCCCGAGAATATCAGACCAATGCAGAGGAAGATGGGAAGTACAGCAGCAATGCGCATGGAGGGGGCTTTCAGATTAAATGATGGACGGCAAAGATACGGTCAGCCTGCAATCGGTGGAATCCAAAGATGACGCGACAGATCAACCGCTTCACCGATGAACGTCACATTTTCGGCCTCGAGACGTTCGCGCATCACGTAGGGCGTTTCGAAGTGCATCTTTCCGGAGAGTTCGCCCAGACGGTTCACAACGCGGTGGCAGGGGATGTCGATCCGGTCCGACAACGCTACGGCGTTCAGGGCCCAACCAACGAGTCGAGCACCGCCGCGCGTGCCCACGGCCTGCGCGATCTGTCCGTACGTCGTCACCTTGCCGGGCGGAACCGAGCGCACGATGTCGTAGATCCGTTCATAGAGGTCCATGACCCAAGTTACGACCGTAACTTTGGCGCGTGATAACGCGCATCGACATGGTGATAACTCCGGCCCAGGCCGCCGATCCGGCCGAGGTCCGGCGTTGCGCACGACGCCATGCGGGCCTTGCCGACGATGCCGAAGCCGGCGTTCGGATGGTGCGGCGCTCGATTGATGCGCGTTCGCGGTTTCCGCGCGTGCGCATTGTGGCCGACGTCTATACGGGCCACGAGCCCCCTGTCACAGAGCGCATTACTGACCTCCTACCCATGGCCGACCCACAGCGTCGCGTGGTGATCGTTGGCGCGGGACCTGCCGGCTACTTCGCCGCCCTGGAGCTGCTTCGGCATGGCATCACACCTGTCGTACTGGACCGGGGCAAGGATGTGAGGGCTCGGCGGCGGGATCTGCGCGCCATTCAGCAAGATGGCGTCGTGGATCCGCATTCGAATTACTGCTTTGGGGAAGGGGGCGCCGGGACCTACTCCGATGGTAAGCTCTACACCCGATCGCACAAGCGCGGCAGCATCGAGACGGTTCTGCAGTTGCTGGTAGAGCACGGCGCGACGTCCGATATCCTCGTTGATGCCCACCCGCACATCGGGTCCAACAAGCTCTGGATGGTTGTGCAGAACATCCGTGAGACGATCCTGCGCCATGGCGGCCAGGTGCATTTTGGGGCACACGTTACGGAGCTCGTGATCTCGGGCCATTCTGATGAGCGCGTGATCCGTGGTGTAGCAACCTCCGACGGACGTGAGTTCATGGGCGATGCTGTGGTGCTCGCCACCGGACACAGTGCACGCGACGTCTTCGCGTTATGCGCACGGCGCGGTGTGCAGATCGAGGCTAAGCCATTTGCCCTGGGCGTGCGTATCGAGCATCCGCAGGCGCTGGTCGATGAGATCCGCTATCACCAGTCACCGCGCGACCCGAATCTTCCGGCATCATCGTATTCGCTGGTGTGCCAGGCCGACGGACGGGGCGTGTTTTCGTTCTGCATGTGTCCGGGTGGGCTGATCGTTCCGGCTGCCACGGCACCCGGCGAAATCGTCGTCAATGGTATGTCAATGTCACGTCGCGACTCGCCATTTGCAAACTCAGGCACGGTGGTGGCCGTTGAGCCCGAAGACTGGAAGCGCGGCGGATATGATGGTGTCTTTGGTGCATTGGAGTTCCAGGCCCACGCTGAGCAGGCCGCTTTTGCGTTCAATGGTGACGGGAGTCAACGTGCTCCGGCTCAACGTCTTATGGACTATCTCGACGGACGGATCTCACAGACCATTCCCAAAACATCCTACATCCCCGGCCATGTCCCGGCCGATATGCGGGACATCCTGCCACCTTCCATTGACGAGCGTCTGCGATTTGGAATCCGTGAGTTTGGACGCTCGATGCATGGCTACCTGACCAACGAGGCCGTGATGGTTGGTGTTGAATCGCGTACGTCGTCACCAGTGCGCATTCCGCGCGATCGTCAGACGTACCAGCATACGGGCGTGGCGCGCCTCTATCCCTGTGGTGAAGGAGCCGGTTATGCAGGGGGCATTGTGAGCGCTGCCCTCGACGGGCAAAATGTGGCGCGGGCGATCGCCCTTACTTTCGCAGGATCCTGAAGACGGTCCGCCGGTTGAGTGCCTGATTCTCAGGCGTATCATTCGGAACGATCGGCATCAGGAATCCGAAGCCGCGGGTACGAAGACGGGACTGATCAACACCACGAACAACAAGTGCCTCTTTGACGGATGCAGCACGCTCCTCTGAGAGTTTCTGGTTGTACTCTGTGCGATTGTCATCGGGTCCATTGCGCGAAGCATGACCCTGAATCTCGAGTACCACTTGATCGAAACGCTGCAGGGCATCGGCAAGCTCATCGAGAATCGGATACGATGAAGAATCGATGATGCTCTCGTCGAAGGCAAAGAGAATACGTTTGGAGAACTCCGACGAGTCGATCATTGGATTCAGCGGCGTCTTGTCATAGACCCCTCGAGCGATCAAGGTGTCACGTCCAGGAATTTGCACCGTGAGGTCCGCTGTATGGAGGCCCTCAAAACGTGGTGGCCGGTAGGTGACGAGGTAGTAATTGCGCAGGCTGTTCCAGATATCCTGGAAGATTGCCAGCAGATCCTTCTTGGTATAGGCTCGGTAGTACTTGCCACCAGTGTAGAGCGACAGTTCCTGGAGGGGCTCGTCTCTGGCGAATCCGAAGCCCACACAGTAGATCGAGATATTGTGCTTGGTGGCAAACTCGTAGATGTCGGATGCCTTTGTTGTTGACGTGTTCTCATCACCGTCGGCAAAGACCACGCAGACCTTTGGCTGGTCAAGAGGCACGCTGTCGAGCGTCCGCAGCGACGACATGATGCCGTCATACGTTGATGTAAAAAGTCCGATCGGACGCTTGACGTACTCGCGCAGAGCCGGAAACATCACAGTGGTATCCGCAGAGAGTGGAAACACCTCCGTGATCACTTTGTGATAGGCCGTGAGCGAGATCTTATCGCACGGACGTTTCATTCCGATAAAGAGCCCCGTGCCAAGATCAAGTGTTGGTTTCGCCCCTTTCATCGATCCCGAGTTGTCGATAGCCAGCGCGATGTTGGCCGGAATGGAGTCTTGTTCGCCGACCTCACGCACCACGTAGTTCGTAACAACAGAGTCCTTGACGCGCCGTCGCGATCCGAGGTGCTCGACCAGCTTCGGGAAATAGTCTGGCGCGCCGGCCTTCTTATAGGGGGCTGCCATATGCGTAACGATGTAGCCCGTGGTGTCGATCACACGCACGAACAGTCGGATGGAGTCTGGATAGGAGTAGTGTTCGAGCTTCCAGACATCTGTCTTAACTGTCTTGACATCGCTGATGGAGTCGATGTGACGCGTGGATGTGAACCTCAGCTCCGAGGTGCGCTCACCGTCATCGCGCAGGTCGAAGTCCTGGTTGAGGTACTTGGGTCCCTTGCAGCCTGCCATCGCCACGAAGAGGGCGGTGAAGGCAAGAAGGCGCATCAGCAGCAACCGGTCATTCTTACTCATGCCCAAGGCCGACGTTGACGTTCACGCCTTTATTGCGGGCATCCTGCAGAATGGCGCGGATCCAGTAGAGCGTACTGTCGAACCGGTCGGCAAACTTCTCATCATAGATCAAGGTGTTGAGAAGCCCCTTGTTGGCCTTGACCTCGATCATCACCGAGTCAATACGACGGATAAGCGAGTCGGCATTCGTCAGGGCTTTGTCGGCACGGCCCAGCGTTCCGTCGATCGATAGTAGCGTGGCGTCCAGCCGGTCAATGAGGCGCGAAACCTTTGGCTCGTTTCGATCGATGCTGGTCCGCAGCTGTGAGGTGATCGACCGCAGGTCGCGGATCGATGCTCCGAGGGGATCCTTGTTGGCGGCAAACCATGAACGCAGGTCTTTAACGAAGATGGCGCCTTCGGAGGAGATTGTCTTGACATCCGTGACAAACTGCCCGTCTCGCGTCAGCTCTGTCAATGTGCCAGTGAGCGAATCCAATCGCCGGACAATACTGACGGCGTTTCCGCTCACGTCACCGATCGTCGCAACAAGTCCGCCGAGATCGGCCGAGACCGTCCCAGGTATCTCCCGGCTGATATCAAAGGGCTCTGGCCCTGTTCCTGGAGTAAGTTCGATCTTCTTACCTCCGGTGATTTCCAGGATCGTCACACGGGCCGTTGCGTCGGCGTGCAGATCTGAAACGTCATCGACCTCGGCGTTGATGATGACGGTGCCGTTCTGGTTGACCACGCCTGTGACCTGGCCGCGCTTGACGCCGTTGATCACCACCGGACTGCCAGCTTCGGCACCGCCGGAGGAGGCCGAGCGGATCCTGATCTGCTTGAGACTCGGGTCCAGACTGATGCCCTTACCAAGCATGATTCCGCCGATCAGCAGTGCGATCGACAGGATGCTTACGATACCTACACGAATTTCCGTACTACGCGTTACGTCCAAGCCAGGGTCTCCGAGGAATGTCAGAAGGGAATGTCGTCGGCGGCCGGCGTTGACGTACTAGCTTCCGGTTCAGTTTCCGCATGGTTGCCGCCGTTCTCAGTTTTCTTTCCGTCGAGCAGCAAGAGGTTTTCGGCAATGATCTCGGTAACGTAGCGCTTGTTGCCGTCGCGGTCATCAAACGAACGCGACTGGATCTTACCTTCGACATAGAGCCGTGAACCGCGCCGAACGAGCCGCTCGACAACGTCGGCCAGCCCCCTCCAAGCGATCACCGTATGCCAGTCGGTATGTTCCTGGACGGCTCCGTCTTTGTCCTTCCAGGTTTCAGATGTGGCCATGCGAAGCTGCGCCACCTTCACGCCGCTTGGCGTGAAATGCACGTCGGGATCCTTACCGACATTGCCGATAAGCATCACTTTGTTAAGAGTGCGAGACATAGGATTACCTCTTCCGTAAACACAGGGGTTACTGAAACGCCCCGGTGATTGTCGAAGTGGCAGAAAACTACGCAATCTCGGGGCTTTACGGTCTATGAGTCGCTGATCCAAAGAAACGTGACAAGATGCCGCGTAAATTGTTCGATGATGCAGTCAGTACCAGAGCGGTGTCTCGTAATCAATGGTCAAGTTTTCGATCTCAACCATCGACATGACATTGCATTGCCAATTACTCCCGATGAGGCAACCAATGCCTTCTCACTGCCGCCGGCAACATTCGAGCCCTTTCGTATCGGGGGATTCGTGGGAAGTGTCGAAGAGGGCGGCCCTGTGCGCTGTGATGTGGTTACGCTTGCTCCGCACGGCAACGGTACGCACACGGAATGTGTCGGACACATTGCCGGTCGAGGCTTCACGGTTGATGAGTGTATGCATGATCTGGTGGATACCGCTACTCTCGTCAGTGTGGAGCCGACAGAGTTAGGGGGCGATCTTGTCGTATCGCGCAATGCGCTGCAGGCAGCCTGGACTGAGTCCGAAACGACCACGCTGGTGCTCCGCACTTTTCCAAACGACCCCTCAAAGCGTACACGCCGTTGGTCGTCGAACAACCCACCCTACATTCACATCGACGCTATGGACCTGATCGTCGAGCGCGGTGTGCGCCACCTGATGGTAGATATTCCCTCGGTGGATCGTGAGGAAGATCAGGGGGCCCTTGTTGCCCACCATCGCTTCTGGCAATGGCCCGATGCCCCGCGCACTGACTGCACCATAACAGAGTTGATATTCATTCCAAACAACGTGCCCGACGGTTTCTATGCCGTAATGTTCAACGTTGCCCCCTTCCATGGCGATGCGGCGCCGTCGAGTCCAGTGCTGTTGACGCTGCGCGTGTGAGACGCTGCGCGTGCGAGACGCTGCGCGTGCGAGACGGCTGCGCCGTGCGAGACGCTGCGCCGTGCGAGACGCTTCGCGTGTGAGACGGCTGCGCCGTGCGAGACGGCTGCGCCGTGCGAGACGGCTGTGCCGTGCGAGACGGCTGCGCCGTGCGAGACGCTTCGCGTGTGAGACGGCTGCGCCGTGTTAGACGCTGCGCGTGCGAGACGGCTGCGCCGTGTGAGACGGCTGCGCGTGCTATACGGCTGCGCCGTGCGAGACGGCTGCGCCGTGTGAGACGGCTGCGCCGTGTGAGACGGCTGCGCCGTGTGAGACGGCTGCGCCGTGTGAGACGGCTTCGCCGTGTGAGCCGGCTGCGCCGTGTGAGACGGCTGCGCCGTGTGAGACGGCTGCGCGTGCTATACGGCTGCGCCGTGCTATACGGCTGCGCCGCGTGAGACGGCTGCGCCGTGTGAGACGGCTGCGCCGTGTGAGACGGCTGCGCGTGCTATACGGCTGCGCCGTGTGAGACGCTTCGCGTGCGAGACGGCTGCGCCGTGCGAGACGCTTCGCGTCATTGGTGGGAGTTGGCATAGCAGAAGAACGTCAGCATCACCCCGCAACCTGCAACCTAAAACCTAAAACCTGAAACCTGAAACCTCACATCAGCCCGTACTCATCGATTTTCCGATACAGGGTGCGTTCGCTGATACCGAGTAGCTTGGCAGCATCGCGGCGGTTGCCGTGGGTGCGACGTAGGGCGGTTTCGATAGCTTGGCGTTCGAGGGTGGCAAGGTCCAATTGATCGGACTCGGAAGGGTTTGGTTGGGCTGAGACCACCGTGCGCGGGCGGATAGCTAGAGCATCGTCGATGGGTGACGGATCCTGGCGAAGCGGCGCGGCGGCCGCTGCATCTACGCTCATCGTGAGCAGGTGGCGCAGCACGGACTTGACCTCGGCAACATCGGTGGAGAGCTGCAGCATCGCCCGGTAGAGCATTTGCACGTCGAATTCCTGAGCGCGCCCTCCGGCCGAGGGCAGACTCATCAGGGCCATCGAAGCCGGTGACTCTTCTGGTATCTCATGTGGCAGATATCGAAGGACCATTTCCTCAGTGATGCGAGCCCCCTGCTCAAGCGTGACGATGGTCTCGATGATGTTGCGCAGTTCGCGGACGTTGCCGGGCCAGGGCTGACGTTGCAGAAGGCCAAGGGCTGCGGCATCGATGCCGTTATAGATCACAATGTTCTTATCGGCTGCACGCTGGGCAAAATGCTCGACGAGGTGGTCGATGTCCTCTGGATGCTGACGCAGTGGCGACAGATGAATGTTGACGCTGTTGAGGCGGAAATAGAGGTCCTGTCGGAATCGACCTTGCCGCACTTCATAGGCTAGGTCGCGGTTGGTAGCGGCCACCACACGTACGTCCACCTTCAGCACGTCAGATGAGCCAAGGCGCGAGTACTCGCCCGATTCAAGAATGCGCAGAAGCTTGACCTGTGTAGCGATCGGCATTTCGCCGATCTCATCGAGAAAGATGGTGCCGCGATGGGCGGTCTCGAAGAATCCCTTGCGCTGTTCGACGGAGCCCGTGAACGCTCCCTTCTCGGCACCGAAGAGCTCGCTCTCGAGAAGAGTTTCTGGAATTGCTCCACAGTTGACGCTAACAAAGGGGGCCTTTTTGCGCGTACTCAGGTCGTGCACCGCATGCGCGAAGACTTCCTTGCCTGTTCCTGTTTCGCCCGTTACAAGCACGGTAAGATCCGTTGGTGCAACCTGCAGAAGGCGCGTCATGGCCTGCACCATGGACGGTGATTCGCCGATCAGGCCAAAGCGAACGGCCAGCTGACGCAGGAGTTGACGTGATGCTTGCATGAGGGGTTAGTGTTTTGTCTTCCACTCGGCCCAGCCGCCGGTGTAGATGAAGATGGGTCCGTAGTTGAACTGCTTAAGAACGTCCGCAACGTGATGCGAAAGCTCGCATTCGCCGCCGTCACAATAGATCAGGATCACCCGGTCGCGTGGAGTCTGCATGATGTCCGGGATGCGTGACTGAACCTCGCCGCCGAAGATGTTGGTTGCCCCGGCGATGTGACCCTCTGCATACTTTTCAGCTCCGCGAGCATCGATCAAATGATACGGTCCGGCATTGATAAACCGGACAAAAGCATCGTGTCCGATCTCTCGCACAAGGCCCGGCTCGGCTACAAAGGTGTTTGTCGGTTTCTCTGATATGGTCTGTGCGGCTGGCTTCTCTGTCGAAACTGCTTGTGCAGGAGTTGCCGAAGAAGTCTCTCCAGCTAACGCAGCAGATCGTTCGGGGGCGGCGGTGACAGGAGCCGTTTGAGCAGTTGGTGCCGGGCTCCCGAGGAATTTCTCGAGTTCTTTATTCGAGATCTGTGTGCGTTCGTACTCTTTCTTCACCCAAGGGATCTGCTTTGGATTCATGCTGTTGAATACCGCTGCAAGAGCTATTGCAGCAATGATCAGCAGCCCCCCTTCAAAGAGCATCGTTGATGTTGGCTTTGCCGGCTTGGACGGACGTGTGTTCATACGGCCAAGGGGCTCTCCAGCCAGCAAATGAAAGTGCAGATGAAAAACTGTCTGTCCAGCATCCTCGTTGCAGTTGGTCACAACGCGGTAGCCGTTCTCGACAACACCGTGTCTGCGGGCAAGGTCGCGGGCAACCATGAAAACGTGCCCCACGAGCTCAGCATCCGAACTCTCCAATGCCTCCACGTTGCGGATCGCTCGCTTAGGGATGATCAGCAGATGTAAAGGGGCACTCGGTGCGATATCGCGAATAGCAATGACGAGATCGTCCTCGTACTCGATGGTCGATGGGATCTCGCGGGCGATGATGCGTTCGAAGATGGTAGGTTGCATAGAGGCTATGGTATCGAGTAGAATTTCTTCAACGTTGCATAGGCGTCGTTGATCTCACGAGCCCTGCGCTGAGCGATTGCCTGCTGCTCGGCCGGGGCGCTTACGTGTCGGTCCGGATGCCAGCGAGCGATAGCTGCCTTGTAGGCCTGCTTGATCGCAGAAGCATCGGCCGTGACGGGCACGTTCAGCGTTGTATGAGCCTTGACCACATCGGCCGGGAGCTCTGCCGGCTGCGCACGATGGTGGTATGACGACGATCTGCCGGACCTCGTGTCGCGGGTATCGGAAGCTGATGCCCCCTCCCGGCTCAGCTCGTCAATGATCCGCCGCAGTTCGTCATCCTCGGATTCCACCATTCGGTTGGCCCATGATTGGTCGGACGCACGGGTTGCTGACGTGACGGATGACCGGACGTAGTTGCGGAGGCGATCGAAGAGCTGACCCATTTAGGCAAATTACAATCGTGCGCCGAGGCTGAAGTAGAGCAGAACCGGTTCGACCACCGTTCTTGGCGTCGATGGTAACCGGTAGATGCACTGACCTACCGAGATGTTGAACGGTCCGATAGGCGAGTCGATACCCAGCGTGGCTCCGACGCCTTGGCGCAGCTGATCGATGCGGATGAATTCGGGGTTTTCCCAGACAGCGCCCACGTCATAGCGGACAGAGAGATAGGTGTCGAACAAGATTCGGACCGGGAGCTTTACACGCACATCGAAGTTGCCCACCACGATCTGGCGTCCGCGAATCTGGTCCTCACGCATTCCGAAGAGCATTTCCTGTCCACCCAGCGAGAATTGTTCTGTAAGGGGCAGGGTGCGGTCGGCAGCCCCGATCATGGCTGATGGGGTAAGCGTCAGCCAGCCAAGATCAAAGATCGACGAGGCAGCTGCCGAGAGCTTCGTGAATGACACTTCGTTTGACAATCGCAAGACCGAAGTTTCGGCAAAGAGGTCGATCGTGCGGCCCCGCGTGGCATAGGCTGTGCGATTACGGTCATCCCATCGAGCTACGGCCCGGACGGTACCTATGGTCTGGAAAGCCGTACGTCCGGTAGCATTGAGATCGCGGTAGCGCAGGTTTTCATAGCGCAGTTCGGCCAGTACCACGCCATTTCGTTCGAGCTGACGTCCAGCGCTGAGGCGAGCACCATGACGGTCTTCGGAGAATTCATCCACGCGAAGTGGAATCGGAGCGTGCGCCGGACGGCCCTCGCGGTTGCCGTAGATCCAAACGTTGCGGAAGCTCGTATACGCCTTCAGTGTTGCTGTCCAGAGCGTACCGGCAATGCGCGGGATCTCCATACCAACGGCAAGCGAGCCGATCCGCTCGCTCAATGTGCCCCGTGCCATCAGCCGAAGTCCGGGTGTGAGAAAGCTCTCCTGCGTCAGCTGCAGCGAGCCCTGTGTGTAGCGCTCGTTATCCACCCGCAGACCCAGTCCAACGGACTGGTTACCTTTACCACGCGCCGCAATGGTAACGCGTGTGCCGCTGACTTCATGGGGCTCGGCACGCACATCAACGTCGTTCAGTAGGTCACTGGCGTTGAGGTTCTGCCACGTGCGGATCAGCGCAGGCAGTGTCAGCGTGTCTGATTCCGTGAAGACAAGTTCGCGCTGTACTTCGCTCGCACCCACATCGGATCGCAGATCCAGATTAGTGGTCAGGCGCGTACCACGGTCAATAACGATCTCCAACACCAGATCCTTGACGGACATGGTCCGGACAAATGCATGATCGAAGCCACGTGACCGCAGACTGCGCAATACGCGTGTGCGAACCTCGCGGTTGAGGACCTCGCGGGAAGCAAAGAGACCTTCGGTTGACACATCGGATCGCAGCGCTTCGGCCAGAGCCGAGTCTCCGTCGATCGAGACAATGCGTAGTGGCGGAATCGTAATGCGGATGTTTTGATCCTGCTGCAGCCCGGCAAGGCGCTGAAGGCTCTCATACTGCTGCTCGGCGGCCTGCGCACCGAGAGTGACAATCGAATCGACGTCACCGAAATCGAACGTCGTGCGTCCACCCAGATCAGGCGTGATCACCAGGTCAGCCTCGGTAAGGCGCACCGAGTCGAGGAGTTTCATCGACGACATCAATGCCTGATCGGCGATTAAAAGGGCTGTGGTCAGGGCTTCCGCCTTTTCAAGGGGGCTAACCGTATTGACGACGATGATCTTCGTTGCACCGAGCCCCCTGGCAATGTCAGTGGGGATATTTGCAACGAGTCCTCCATCGACAAGGATCGAGTCATCGCTCCAGCGCACAGGTGAATACCGCAACGGAAAGGTTGCGCTTGCACGCACGGCCAGCGCAAGGTTACCGCTGCCGAGCACGGCTGGACGTCCGTTGGCTAGATTCGTGGCCACAACGCGCAACGGAATCCGCAGATCATCGAATCGAGTGACGTGACCGTAGGGACTCTTCCACAGAATCTGCTGCAGGAGCAATGAAAAGCGGGCGCTTCCGCCGATGGCGGTAGGGGGCTGAACAGCGAAGTTGTTGAACCGTAGCTTGAGAAGGTTCTGGTCGCTTTCCTGCTTCTGCGAGAGGAACATGAACTCACGCTCCGAGTCCGAACGCAGAGAGATGATGTCGCCCCAGTCAATGGTTCGCATGATGCTGTCGATCTCGTCGGCCGTGTGACCGGCGGCATAGAGAGCACCCACAACGCTTCCGAAGGAACATCCGACGATCACATCAGGTCGCACTCCCGCGCGTTCCAGCACGCGAAGGACACCGATCTGCGATAGACCACGCGCGCCCCCTCCTGTCAGAACCAGTGCAAGCCGATTCTGCTGTGACGAAGCGGTCAGCGCCGTCAGGCAAAGGAGTGCAGATATCGCAATTGCCCGCATCGACAGCCTTGTCAGGTGCTGCTGCGTTGTGACGCGTATGACTCAGCCATGGCCAGCCACAGGGCTTCAAATCTGTCTTCCTGCGCACACCGGTCTTGCACCGTCTGCACGGCGATGTCTTTTGTGCTGGAGTGCGTAAACACATCGTCACTGCGTCCGGCCAGGATGGCGTCAATGATGATCGTGGCGCATTCTTCGGCCGTCATCATACGCGAGAGCGGTGCCGGGGAAAGGCCCTGCTCGCGGGCAATTGTTCGAGAGCGGGGTATGGCCGCACCATAAAGTGCGCCAATGGAGCCCCCTTCCGTGGCATCGGCCCACTCGGTGATGATGCCAGCTGGACACACCACGCAGGCATTGATGTTCGTGCCAACAAGTTCCGTTCGTAGTGCGGCGATGAAGCCCACCACGGCGTGCTTGGCGGCAACGTAGGCGGCGTTAAAGGGGTGACCATATCGTCCTGCCACGCTGGAGATGGCGACGATGCTGCCGGTGTTGGTCCGTCGCATGTGTGGCAGAGCGCGGGCTGTGAGCCAGAAGATAGAGTCAACGTTCACCGCGAACATTGAACGCCACTGCTCGGTGGGTGTGTCTTCAACACTGTTCATGTTGCCACGCCCAGCGTTGTTGATGAGCACGTCGATGCGTCCGCAGGTAGTAACGACCTCGTTGATGACGCGCTCGCACTCGCTTTCAACCGACACATCGGCAACGATGCAAACGGCCTGGCCACCACGTTCAGTGACGGCTTCTGCCACTGACTGTAGTCGGTCCTGACGTCGAGCTACAAGCACAACACGACAACCGCGCGAGGCCGCATTCAAGGCCAGGGCTGCGCCAAGGCCCGATGATGCACCGGTAATGACAACGACAGAGGAGGGATCAAGATTCATGGTGGAGATCGTAGTAAACGTTACACAATGCGAAAAGTGTGAAACTCTCGGTGGTTGGGCAGTTCGTCACACGTCACAGATGTGACAGTGGCAAACTGTGGCCCTTGCCGGAGGATCATCTCAAACTCTGTCAGCGCTTCGACGGTTCCCTGGGCAACGCATTCGACCACGCCATCTTCGAGATTGGTCACGAATCCATGGAGATAGAGTCGGTGTGCATGATGCAACGCAAAGCGCCGGTATCCGACTCCTTGTACGTGGCCCTCGATGGTATAGCGCACGGTTTCAACATTATCCACTTAGAGCCTTTTATCGATCAAACCAACGTTGGCCTGAGCAGTGGGGGTGATCAGAATGTCTTGGACGCTCACATGAGCCGGGCGTGTAGCGGCAAACACTACGCACTCTGCTATGTCGGCTCCGGTAAGGGGCTGATAGCCTTTGTACACGCCAGCAGCACGCTCGGAATCGCCATGGAAGCGGACTTCGGAGAACTCTGTTTCCACCAGACCCGGATCAATGTTGCAGATTCGCACGCCAGTGCCATTGACGTCGATCTGCAGCGAGTCGGATATCATCTTTACGGCGGCCTTCGTAGCCCCATAAACATTGCCGCCGCGGTATGGCTGGATACCCGCGATTGAGGCGATGTTGACGACAAGCCCTGTCGAGCGGGCGATCATGTGCGGAAGCACAGAGCGGGTAACGTAGAGAAGACCCTTGATGTTGGTGTCGATCATCTCTTCCCAGTCCTCGACGAGTCCTTCCTGCAGCGGAAGCAGGCCGCGCGAGAGTCCGGCATTGTTCACCAGAACGTCCGGCGCGCGCAGCGGTTCTGGTAGCGACTCAACGGTTGAGCGCACAGCATCAAGGTCCCGCACATCTACGGCGGCTGTGTGCACGGAGACGCCGTACTGCTGCGTCAACGAGTCGGCGACTTCCTGCAGCCGGTCGTTGCGTCGGGCCCAAAGTGAGAGGTTCGCACCGAGGGATGCAAAGGCCTCGGCACAAGCACGGCCTATGCCCGACGAGGCACCAGTAACGATGACGTGGGTGGGTTTCATTGCCGTAAATTTATCAAATGCATTCAGCCCCATCGTTATCTCGTGATCCATTGTCATTTGTCATGCCCCGGATAGACCGTGGCGAACTCTCCAACGGAACGCCGGTGTATGTCGTTCCGTCCTCAAGCAAAGACATTCTAACGATCACTCTCGCGCTCGACCACGGCTCCACGCGGGACGTCATTCAGGGCGACACGTCGATGACCATGCAGATGCTCACGCTCGGCACCACAGGTCTGGATGCGGCTGCTTTTGCCGACGAAGTCGAGAGTCGGGGCTGCTGGCTACGAGCTTCCACTAGTCACGATAGCTCGTCATTGCAGGTAACGGGTCTGGGAGAGTGGTTTGAGGATGCTGCGCGCCTTATGGCCAGTTGTATCAGTGAACCGCGCTTTGATGCCGACGAGCTGGAGAAGTTAAAAACGCGCACGCTTGCTGATATCATGATCGACCGAAAGGACGTTGATTGGCTGGCAGCCCGTGCCGCTGGTCAGGGGGCATACGGTGACCACCCGTATGCTCGTGCCAAAGACGGCACTCCGCACTCACTGGCTGAGATCACGGTGGATCACCTTCGTAACGTGCACGCCTTGCTGCTGCGAGTGCCACGTAGGATCATCGTTGCCGGACCCATTACTATCGATCGTGCTCTACCGGTCCTGGAAAGCCTGTTCGGACCCCTTCCGTCAAGCGGTCATGCTGAAGAGCTTGCACTGCCGACGATAGGTTCGGGAATTGCTGTGATCGCCGATAACGACGAGGCCGTGCAGACGGCCTTTCGCATGATCCTTCCCTCGGTCTCGATGCATCATCCTGACTATGCTGCCGTACAGCTAATCACCACCGTGTTCGGTGGCTATTCGCTAGCGAGACTCTTTACGATCCTTCGTGAGGAGAAGGGATACACCTATGGGGCCTATGCTTCTCCGCACTCCCGTCACCTTGATTCGTCGATCATCATCAGCACCAGCGTTGGTAATGAGTTCACCGCTGACACCATGGCGACGATCGCCTCGGAGGTTGAGCGCCTTGGCTCGCAGATCATCCCTGACGAAGAACTCGAAAATGCACGGCAGTACATCTTGGGATCGTTTGCGCGCTCGTGTGAAACGCCGCAGCAGACGGCCTATCTGCTCTACACACTTCTGCAGTTCAACCTGCCATACGATCACTATGAGCAGTACATCCAAAGGGTACAGCAACTGACAGCGAGCGACCTCCTTGACGTGCAAAGACGTATCTATGACCGCAGTCGCTGGGTCGTGGGTGCTGCTGGAGTGGCATCAGAGATTGAGTCTGCCATCGCCCCCTTCACGTCAGAGGTTCGCCCGTGGAACGCACAGGGCTACTGACCCCCTGATGGTGCTCCTTGCCACTATACTTATCGTCGGCGCTGCCATAACGTTGATTGTGCGTCGCGTGGATGGGCGCCTTGTCCTGATCGTTGCCGGTGCGCTCCTTACTGCACTGATGGGCGCGCCAACGAAGATTCTCGATGCATTTCAGGGTGTGATGAGCAGAGGGGATATCATCGGACCGATCTGCACGGCCATGGGCTATGCCTTTGTGCTGCGCTTCACCGGGTGCGACACCGAAATGGTTCGACTTCTTGTGCGTCCACTGCGACGTGTTTCATGGGCTCTGGTGCCCGGGGGGATCATGATCGGTTTCGTGACGAACATGGCCATCACCAGTCAGACGGCTGCTGCGGCCGCCGTGGGCCCCATCCTCGTTCCACTGATGGTTGCCGCAGGTTTTTCTCCGGTGGTATCCGGGGCAACCCTGCTGATCGGCTGTAGCGTTGGGGGTAATCTTTTCAATCCCGGCGAGCCCGACATTGTTGCGGTGAAGGGGGCTACCGGAGTCCCGATGGAAAGTGTCATCGACGCAGCTGTTGTTCCCACGCTCCTTGCTGCTGGTGTTGCCATCATTGCCCTGATGATTCTCGTTCATCGACGCGGATATCACACCGGCGGTGTCACTGCAGGCACTGACGAAGTTGCTGAAGGACCAGTCAGTGCTCTGCGAGCATTGCTAGCCCCTTTGCCGGTGCTCCTGCTGTTTCTTCTGCAACCGCGCTTCAACCTCATTCCGGTTGTCCAACAGATCTGGCCCAATGGAATTGCCGTCAGTGCTATCATGATCATCTGCACGGCGTTGGTCATGATCGTGACGACGTCCGATTGGCGGTCGTTCGGACGTCATTCGAGTGCCATTACGGTTGAGTTCTTCTCCGGTATGGGGTATGCGTTCACGAACGTGATCTCGGTGATCATTGCGGCAACGTGTTTTCTTGCCGGACTCGAGGCCGTTGGAGCGATTCGTCAGTTCACGGGTCTGCTTTCGGGAAGTCCAGCTCTGGCAGCTGTCTTGAGTCCGGCTCTGACCTGGATACTTGCCGTGATCAGCGGTTCGGGGACAGCCCCAAGCGTTGCCTTCTCTCAGGCCGTTCTGCCGGCGCTATCCATTTCAGGTAGTCTCGGCCAGGCCGTCATGCTTGGAGTTATCGGTGCCATCGGGGCGAGTATCGGACGGACAATGTCGCCAGTGTCGGCTGTGATGCACTTTTCGAGTACCATCTCTGGAGCTGGTGTTACCGAACTGGTTCGTTTGGTCTGGATTCCGATGGTTGCAGCGCTGCTGTCAACCATCCTCTACGGGCTCGTATTTTCGTAGCCCATGAGTCTTCTCTACGTCGATTATGCGGCCACGACTCCCCTTGACGAACGGGTGCTCGAGGCCATGATGCCCTATCTGACCAGTGTGTTCTACAACGCCACCAGTTCGCATGCGGGCGGTATGCAGGCGCAGGGGGCCGTTATACGGGCGCGCATGGATGTGGCGCGGCATATCGGTGCACAGTTTGATGAGATCGTTTTCACCGCTGGCGCCACTGAGTCCGTTAACATCGCCATTCAGGGGTGTGCTGCGGGTGAGCACCGCCTGGCAGGTGCTCGCCGGACAATCGTCAGTGTACGCTCCGAGCATGTAGCGGTGCGCGATACGGTGGCCCGCTGCGCCGAGGATGGCTTTGAGATCCGCTGGCTTCCGGTCGATGCCGACGGCAGGATCATCATGGACGATGCCGAGCGTTTGATCGACGACGGCGTACTGTTCGTTTCCGTAATGCTCGTCAATAATGAGACCGGCGTGCTGCAGAATCTTCCCGCACTCTCGGCACTGGCGCACCGCCACGGGGCGCTGATGATGACCGATGCGACGCAGGCATATGGCAAGATCCCGATCAACGTCGAGTCCATGGGTATAGATCTCATGGCCTTTTCGGGACACAAGATCTATGGACCCAAAGGCGTCGGAGCACTGTATGTGCGTCGATCCGCAGTCCCGCTGGTCCGCCCCCTGATGGTCGGAGGAGGTCAGGAAGGGGGCCTGCGCAGCGGCACATCAAACGTAGCGGGCATCGTGGGACTTGCAGCCGCCGGCAACATTGCCCACGAGGCACTGGAGTCCGAAGCAGCCCGGATATGGGCTCTGCGTGACAAGTTTGAGTCGGCCATGGAGGGCCTTCCGAACGTTTCCGTCAACTGCGCCCGGGTACCTCGCGTGTCAACCATCAGCAGCGTAACCTTTGGGAACAAGCCGGCCGAGCTGTTGCTTGGTTCCATGCCAGACATAGCATGCAGTAAGGGAAGTGCATGCTCATCTTCTAAACCGATACCGTCGGCAGTGCTAACGGCTATGGGGCGAAGTTCCGAACAGGCTGAAGCAACATTGCGTTTTTCCTTTGGACGCCATACAACAGAAGCCGATATCGATCGACTTATTCACACCGTGACGTCAGCCATCGAGCAGACGTCCGTCTCTCATCAATCCTGAAAGCCCCTTACCATCATGTCAGATACCGTCCTGGTTGGCAAGCTTGCCGAGAATATCACCTCCGTCAAGAAGGAGATCTCGAAGGTCATCGTCGGACAGCACGACGTCGTGGATCAGCTTCTTGTATCGCTCTTTGCCCGCGGCCATTGTCTGCTGGTGGGCGTGCCAGGTCTTGCAAAGACGCTGCTCATTCGCACGTTGGCCGACTCACTGGATTTGACATTTTCGCGCGTGCAATTCACGCCGGACCTCATGCCGGGCGATATCACAGGTACCGAAGTGATCGAGGATAACCTCTCAACAGGGCAGAAGACCTTCCGCTTTGTTAAGGGGCCAGTGTTTGCCAACATGGTGCTGGCCGATGAGATCAACCGCACGCCGCCCAAGACGCAGGCCGCGCTGCTTGAGGCCATGCAGGAGCACAGCGTTACGGCATCTGGCACTACCTACCGTCTGGAAGAGCCATTCTTTGTTCTCGCCACGCAGAACCCAATCGAACAGGAAGGAACGTATCCACTCCCCGAAGCTCAGCTCGACCGGTTTATGTTCAACCTGCGGCTTGACTATCCTTCGTACAGCGAAGAAGTAGATGTTGTCCGCACCACGACCAGTGGCACCTCGGCAAAAGTAAACACCGTTATGGCCTCCAATGACATCGTGACGTATCAGGACTTGGTACGCCGCGTTCCGGTTGCTGATAATGTGATAGAATACGCCGTCAAGCTTGTCCGCGCGACTCGCCCCACAGAGACCACCGTCAAGATGGTTAAGGACTATATCAGTTACGGGGCTGGTCCACGAGCTTCACAGTACCTTGTGCTCGGCGCAAAGAGCCGCGCCGCCCTGCATGGCCGCTTCACACCCGGCATCGACGACGTTAAGGCCGTTGCTCACAGCGTACTGCGCCACCGCATCGTCACCAACTTCTCGGCCGAAGCCGAAGGTGTGACGACAGATGGGATTGTGAGTGAATTACTGAATTACTGAGTTACTGAATTACGGAAGTACTGAATTACTGAAGTACTGAAGTACTGAATTACTGAAGTGCTGAATTACTGAGTTACTGAATTACGTGATTCCGTAATTCCGTGATTCCGTAATTCCGTAATTCCGTAATTCCGTAATTCCGTAACTCCGTAATTCCGTGATTCCGTAATTCCGTGATTCCGTAATTCCGTAATTCCGTGATTCCGTAATTCCGTGATTCCGTAATTCCGTGATTCCGTAATTCCGTAATTCCGTAATTCCGTAATTCCGTAATTCCGTAATTCCGCAATTCCGTAATTCCGCAATTCGTCTTCCGTAACTTGCGCCCCTTATGGGTCTCGTAGCAATCGTCGGCCGACCAAACGTTGGCAAATCAACGCTGTTCAATCGCATCATTGAGGAGCGGCACGCCATTGTGGAAGGCGAGCCGGGGGTGACCCGTGACCGGCTGTATGCCCGGGCCGAGTGGGGAGGCAAGCACTTCGATATCGTTGACACCGGCGGAATTGTTCCGCAAAGTGACGATGTCTTCGAGAAGGCCATTCGTGAGCAGGCGATGCTGGCAATCGAAGAGGCCGATGTGATCCTGTTTGCAGTGGACGGACGCGATGGCATCACACCAGTCGACGAGACCATCGCTTCGATGCTCCGTTCGGGTAAAAAACCCGTTGTGCTGGTTGTGAACAAGTGTGATAACGCCATCTCCGACATGAACTCGGCTGAGTTCTATGCCTTGGGCTTAGGTGATCCATTCCCGATATCGGCTTTGAACGGACGCAGCACGGGCGACTTTCTTGATGCCGTCATTGAGCATCTTGATCAGGGGTCTGACCAGGAGGACACGCGTCTGAAGATCGCCATCGTCGGACGTCCAAACGTTGGAAAGAGTTCATTGACGAACGCGTTGCTGGGCAAGGATCGCATGGTGGTAACTCCGGTTGCCGGCACCACACGCGACGCCATTGACAGCGTGTTAACGTATTACGGCGAGCAGGTTGTTCTGATCGACACGGCCGGCCTTCGCCGACGCAGCCAGATCAAGGAGAGCGTTGAGCTCTATAGCACCATGCGCACCTCACGTGCCATCGACCGTTGTGACGTGGCCGTTGTCGTCATCGACGCTGTGCAGGGACTAGAAGCACAGGACAAGCGCATCATCAGCGAGGTGGAGCAGGCTCGTAAGGGTATCATCATCGCGCTGAACAAGTGGGATCTGATCGAAAAGGACACCAAGACCGCCGACATGTTCATGCAGAAGATCCGTGATGAGCTGCGCACTCTTGACTATGTGCCGATCATCACAATCTCGGCTGTTACAAAGCAGCGAATCACCAAGCTCGTTGAGATGGCCAAGCAGATCCAGGCGCGGCGCTGCGTGCGCATTCCAACGCACGAGTTAAACGAAGAGCTTATCGCTATGCTGGAACGCACGCCCCCTCCAAGCGTAAAAGGGCGCGACCTACGCATTAACTACGTCACACAGGTGAGTACAGAGCCGCCTCTGTTTGCCTTCTTCCTGAACTTCCCTGAGCTGTTGCCGGAAGCATATAAGCGATTCATCGAACGTCAGCTCCGCAACATCCATGACTTAGAGGGAGTACCGATCAGCTTCGTGTTTCGCAAGAAGAGCGGGTAATCCCCCTTACAGCATCGGGAGGATTTCAAGCATCAGCACGGCAATGCCGACGGCCAGGACGACCCAGCCAAAAGCTGTTCGAAGGGTGGCGTCCTTGACCCAACGAGATGCGATCGTTCCTGTGTATATGCCCGCGGTCATGAGCCCTGTGAATGACAAGACGAGGGGCCACTGGTAGGGGATACCGTTCCCAATATCAACGCCGACACCTACTGCGGAGTTGATAGAGATCAGTACGAGGGATGTGGCTACTGCACGCTTCATGTCGAGACCCGCAAGGAGCACAAGTGCCGGGGTGATCAAAAAGCCACCGCCAACGCCCAAGATTCCGCTTACAAAACCGACCAGCACACCGTAAACAGTCAACTTCACACGATCGGTCGAGGTCTGTGCCGGACCTTTGACTCGGAGCATACGGACGGCGACAAGTACCAGAATGATTCCGAACCCCAGCATCTGAAAGCGATCATCCGTGTGGGGGGCGATGTAGTGTCGGACGATATACATCGAGATCACCGTTGGTATGCCAAAGTCAATCAGGGCGCGGCCATCGACGAGATGCTGACGGAGGTACTGCACGGATGCAAACGCCGAAGAGACGGCGACCATGAATAACGCATAGCCCCCTGCGATATCCGGATCTATTTCCCCCAAATACACCATAGCCGGCACGGCAACGATAGCTCCACCAGCACCAAGCATCCCGAGAGACACTCCGATAAAAAAAGAGATGAAGTAGAGTGCAGTCATTGCACGATCACTTTACCATACAAGCATGCCGCCGCGAAGATTCACGGGTTTGGCAAAGCCCTGCATCTGCAGGAACATGCACGCCTGACCGCTACGATTGCCCGAGCGGCAATAGACGATGATCTCCTTGTCGCGTAGCAACTCCAACTCAGAAAGTCGCATGGGCAGCTCGCCGAGTGGAATAAGCATAGAGTTCGGAATACTCTTTTCTGCATGCTCCTCCGGCTGACGTACATCGAGAAGCACCACATTTTCGCTGGCCGCTAAGCGAGCCTTGAGATCTTCGGGAAGGATTTCGTTAATCATGCGGATTCTCCTTGTTCTACAGGCGCGCCTGAGGATTTCCAACCACCAAAGCCCTGCGGAAAATTGTGGATGTTGGTAAATCCTTCGCGCATCAGATAACTAGAGGCGATGCTTGACCGGTCGCCGCCCTGACAAGCAATGACCACTGGCGTATCGCGAGGAACATCGTCCAGATGATCGCGCAGGTACCCACCGTGAATGTTCCGTGCTCCAGGAATGTGCCCGGCAATATGCTCGGACTCTGACCGCACGTCTATCACCGTCACCGACGGATCGGTGTAAGCGTTCTGGAGTTCATCGAGGTGCATCTGGCGCAGCTCCGCCAGGTCGTGTCCAGCCTCCTGCCAGTCTGTCACATTCGGGTAGCTGCCGGCTATGGTATCGAGACCGATGCGCATGAGCTTGCGCGCGATTTCGTCAAGCTGTTCTCCGTGGGCGATGATAATGAAAGGGGCATCATAGGGCACCATCCAGCCGGCCCAGGTCGAGAAGGACTTGTTGTTTTGGATGTTGATCGAACCGGGAAGATGTCCGCCAGCAAAGGAAACCTTTGAGCGGGCATCGACGATCATCGTGCGCTTCTCGGTGGCGGCACTGAGCTCGTCGAGCGACAATGTCCTAACCTGCGGAACCCCGGTCAGGAGGGACCGTGGTACCTTGTTGAGCTTCTTCATCATCGCGAAATAGCGAGGAGGCTCCGGCTGACCCGACAGAAGTTCATCGACAAAAGCCTGCTCGTCGGTGTGGCGAAGGGCCCAGTTGACGAGTTTTTCATAGCCGACCGTTGAGGATGGAATGGCCCCGAGGGCCTTGCCACAGGCCGAGCCAGCGCCGTGAGCGGGGTGGACCTGAATGTGCTCCGGCAGTGCCTTGAATCGCTTCAGCGACTGCCACATTTGACGTGCGCCATCTTCCATCGTACCGCGGTAGCCGGCAGCCTTCTCGAGCAGGTCTGGCCGTCCAACGTCGCCCACAAAGACGAAGTCGCCGGTGAAGATCATGATCGGCTGATCAGCAATGGCGGGCGTATCAGTGGCCAGAAAGCAGATGTGCTCCGGGGTATGACCCGGAGTGTACATGACCTGGATCTTAATGTTTCCGACCATGAACACGTCACCGTCACGCACGCCATGGTGCGGGAACTCATACTGCCACTCATCGCCACCTTCATCGCTCAGAAACATCGGCGCACCCGTCATTGAAGCCAGTTCGCGCGTTCCGCTCAAAAAGTCGGCATGGATGTGGGTCTCGGCTAGATGCGTGATGCGCAGGCCCTCGCGCTTGGCGATGTCGAGGTACGTATCGACATCCCGCTTGGCATCAATCACCAGGCATTCGCCTGTCTTCTGACAGCCGACCATGTAGGATGCGTGTGCCAGGCCGGTTTCATAGATCTGCTGGAAGAACATTGTAGCTTCGGTTTAAGCTTTAAGGATAGGGGAGAGCCAAATTACCCCTTCTGGGTGGAACTTTTGGCCACGGCAATGGGTAAACCGTGTGGGTATCTTTTTTCATGTGGCAACACGTGTCCAAAGTACCTTTGCAAAAGCGTAACACTGGGGTAAAGCGTAATGAGTGGTAACAGTTACCGTGGTCCGTTTGCGGCTATGGGAATTTTGTTTTTCATGATAGGTTTCATTACCTGTCTCAACGACATACTCGTGCCGCACATGAAAAGCATGTTCGACCTGTCGTACACGCAGGCGGCGTTTATTCAGTTTTGCTTTTTCACGGCCTACTTCGTTATTGCATTCCCGTCTTCTGGCCTGATCTCTCGCCTCGGATACCAGCGCTCAATCGTCGTTGGCCTAGGTATCTCTGCGCTCGGGGCGGCTCTGTTTTATCCGGCATCGATTCAGCAGTCCTATCCATTGTTTCTTGTCGGCCTCTTCACGCTCGCTTCCGGTTTTGCGCTTCTCCAGACGGCAATGAATCCGTATGTAGCGGTGCTGGGGCCGCCGGAAAGTAGCTCAGCACGACTGGTATTGTCGCAGGCATTCAACTCTGTTGGCACAACCATTGCACCGCAACTCGGTGGGATCCTGATCCTTGGTGCATCAGTGTTGACAGCAGATCAAGTCGCACAGTTGACGCCTGAGGCTCTCGCTACCTATAAGTCCGGACAGTCTTCAGCAGTGCAGTTACCCTACATTGTGCTGACAGCCATGCTGGCCGTGCTTGCCGTCGTTGTGGCATTCCTTCGTCTGCCTGTCATTAGCGATGTGGAGGGTGACGAGGAGAAGGCCGTCTCACTGATGGCCCCCTTGAAGATTCCTCACCTGCGCAAGGGTGTGCTGGCAATTTTCGCCTACGTCGGAGCTGAGGTGGCCATCGGCTCGTTCATGGTCAACTACTTCATTGAGAAGGTACCGGGGATGACCGAGCAATCGGCCACCACCTATGTGACGTATTACTGGGGCGGGGCGATGATCGGTCGGTTTGTCGGTTCGTACCTGCTTACGCTGATGCGTCCGGGCATGCTACTCGGAGTGATGGCCTGCGTGAATGTTCTGCTCACCGTGGGTACGATCGTCACTTCCGGGCCGACATCGGCCATGATCCTCGTCGGCTGTGGACTCTTCAACAGCATCATGTTTGCTACCATTTTCACGCTAGCCATCAAGGACGTCGGGGTTATGACCAACCGCGGCTCAAGCTGGCTGATCGCTGCTATCCTGGGTGGGGCCGTGATTCCTCAAGTGCAGGGCATTATTGCCGACAGTATGGGCGGACTGACCATGTCGTACCTGATTCCGGTGGTCTGCTACATCTACATCGCGTACTACGGGTTCTCCGGTTCAAGTGTCAACCAAACAGCACAGGGTGTGGGCCGATGAAAACACAGATACTTCTTCTTACAACCATGCTCGCCGTCGTCTGTGCCACAGCCCAGCAGGTTGTGGTGCGCGGCACGGTGACCGATGACAAGGGCTCGGCCATTGTTGGCGCATCCGTCCGGGTGGCCAATACGCGCTTTGGTGCCTACACAAAGAGCAAGGGGGCCTTCGAGGTTAAGCTGCCTTCGGCTATGGATGCGACGCTGGTCGTGAGCATGATCGGCTACAAGAGCCGAGAAGTCACGATCTCCAAGGAAAGCATGAAGGTGGCTGAGCCGGAACTTGTTCGTGTGCAGCTGCAGACCGATCACCTGAAGCTCAAGGAGGCGGTCGTTGTTGGGTATGGTACAAAGCAGCGTGTGGAGATGACCGGTTCGGTGGCGCAGATCGACTCGCGTGAGATCGCACAGAATACATTCGGAAACTTCGAGAATGCGATCGTCGGTCGAGCCCCGGGCGTGCAGGTGATCAACTCCAATGGTATGGCCGGAAGCGCCATGACGATCCGCGTGCGTGGCGTGGGATCGCTAACGGCCTCCGGTGAGCCGCTTTATGTGATCGACGGTGTGCCGGTGACGCAGGGTGACTTTGGTGGCAAGGACCGTCTGGCCACGCAGACCAATGCGCTGGCCTCGATCAACCCGAACGATATTGAGTCAATCGACATCCTCAAGGATGCCGATGCCGCCGCCATCTATGGATCACGGGGCTCGAACGGGGTTGTGCTGATCACGACCAAGAAAGGCGCATCCGGTACGACGCGTTTCAACGTTAGTCTTTTCCGAGGTCAGGCCACTGAGACCAACCGCGTGACCATGCTCAACGGTGACGAGTACCGCAGCATGTGGGCTGAAGCAAATCGTCAGGATTCTATCGCCCTGTCGATCTTGCGTCCGACCGCGCGCTTCACGGCAAAGCCCCTTCCCGGAAATCTCAAGCCGGACCAGTACACCAATACCGACTGGCTTGGTCTGACGATGCAGACGGGTCAGATCTCCGATGCCTCGATCACCGCCTCAGGCGGCACCAATGCGGTTACGTTCTTTACGAGTCTTGGTTACCGCAATGAATCGTCGTTCGCCGTTGGCAACACCTTCGAGCGGATCAACGGACGCGCCAACGTAGACTTCAAGGCCACAGAGAACATTTCTATCGGACTGAGTTCCAACCTCAACTACTCGCTGAACACGCGCGTGCCTTCGGCCTGGGCCGGTGGTATTGGTGCCGCACAGAGTTCGGCCCTGCCGTACTTCCCGATCTACAACGCGGATGGCACGTATTTCGAACCACAGCGTCCTTGGTATGCGATGTACAACCCGGTGGCGCAGCTTAATGAAAACCAGTTTCAGAATAGCGAAACGCGCCTGTTGACGAATCTGTACACACAGATCGCCCTGCCAGCTCATTTTTCGCTGCGTCTGCAAGGGGGCTTTGACCTACTCAACTTTACTGACCGTCGCTTTACTTCTCTGGTGGTGCAGTCCGAGGCTGAAGCCGAAGCACGCAAGGTGGGTGTCAACAACATCATCCTCAACGGAACGCTCTCCTACGACAACACCATCATGGATGGTCTGAAGCTCAGCGCCATCCTGGCCATGGAGACGCAGTCTTCTAACCAGCTTGTAACGGGCCTACGTGGACGCAACTTCCCGAACCCAGCATTCCGCAACCCGACCTCGGCCGTTGTGCGTGAGGCGTATTCATTCGAAACGGCGTTCTCGTTCCTGTCGTACATCACGCGCTGGAACTTCAACTACAATGACAAGTACTTCGTGAGTTTGACGGGACGTATGGACGGTTCGTCGCGCTTCGGCAGCGAAAACCGCTACGGCTTTTTCCCATCGATCGGTGCCGGCTGGCTCCTCTCAAAAGAAGACTTCCTCAAGGACGTCGAGGCGATCTCTCTGCTCAAGCTGCGAGCCAGTATTGGCCTGACAGGTAATGCCGACGGGATCGATGACTATCAGTGGCAGGGTACCTACAAGGCCGGCGCTGACTATGCCGGCACGCCGGGTATCCGACCTGACCGACTGGCCAACCCGCAGCTAGGATGGGAGCAGACGCGTCAGATCGACATTACGACGGAGGCCGGTTTCTGGAATGGACGCTTTCAGGCAACTGTCTCGTGGTATCACAAGCTGACGTCGAACGTGCTTCTCAATGTTGCCGTGCCGGCATCGACGGGATTCTCTTCAATCCTCAAGAACGTGGGATCGTTTGAGAACACTGGCCTTGAGATCGTTCTGAGTGGCTACCCAGTCAGCTCTGGTGAGTTTACTTGGCGCACTGATCTATCCATTGCGCACAACACGAATAAAGTCCTCGATAATGCCTTCCTGCCCCCTGACGCCATCGGCGGGCCTGGAGAGACCCGCATCCTGGTCGGATATCCGGTGGGGACGTTCTTCATTAACCGATCGGCCGGCGTACAGTCCACCACGGACTCCGTGACTGTCCAGCGCCGTCGCTCGGGCAATGCCGTCACCTTCCTGACCTCCAAGGACGATGCCCGCTGGAACCAGTTCTACGATACCACGATCGTCGTCGTGGGCGGTTCGCAGCTGTTCTACAACGTCAACGGACGCGTCACTGATCAGTATGACCTCAATGATCGTGTTGCGCTGGGCAATCCGTATCCAACCTGGTTCGGCTCGTTCACCAATACCATCAACTGGAAGGGTTTTGACCTGACGGCCATGATCTATTACCAGTTCGGTAATCAGATCTATGATGATGCCGCCAAGCGACAGGTTGGCAACATTGGATCGAACTTCAATCAGGTCAAGGACCAGACCGAGAAGCGCTGGCAGAAGGAAGGCGATGTGACCGATGTGCCGCGTCTGTCGCTTACCGAGAACTACGACATCAATACGGACCGCTTCATCTATGACGGTTCATTTGTCCGCCTGCGCCAACTGACACTTGGCTACACCATACCGGGCGACTATCTCGATATGTCGGGCTTGTCGAGTCTGCGTGTATATGTCACCGGTCAGAATCTTTTGACGTGGACAAACTACCCCGGATGGGATCCGGAGATCATGCGTGACCAGGATGGTGCGCAGGGTCGTAATCTCGGCGCTGGCGTGACGTATCTCACGCCTCCGCAGGCACGTCAACTCGTCATCGGTATCAACGCGGGGTTCTGATCATGAAGTCATCATCAACGTCCTCGATCCGCTCAATTCTGGTCATGGGGCTTGCCGTGATCACGTTTGGCTGTGACTCGATCTTGAATCAGACGCCACCGCTTGACATCTCTAATGAGATTGCTCTTTCTACGCCGAATGGCATTGTTGCTGCCCTGACGGGTGCCGCCGACCAGTTCTCGTCCGGTGCATTCTACGGCGGCAATACGATGTCGATCGGTGAACTCTGGTCGAACAATGTTGAGTCCAACGTTGGTGCCGACTTTGGTCGCCTGCAGATCCTGTCGTACAACCTCAACATCTTCAATCCCGAGGGACGCTCGATGTGGGGTGACGGGTATGGCGTGATCAACCGTGCCAACAACATCATCCGTGCCGTTGACAACGTGACCTTTGCCGATGTCCGTCAGAAGGAACTTATCCGCGGCAGGGCCCTTGCCTTGCGCGGCGCCTCACTCTGGGCACTGTGCATGTACTTTGCTCAACCATGGGGATTTACCCCGGACAATTCCCACCCCGGCGTTGTCATCCGCACCGAGCCGACACTCGGTGATCAGGGTACTGTAAAGGCTCGCGCAACGCTAAAGGAGTGCTACGACCAGATCATTGCTGATCTCACGCAGGCCGCTCAGATCCTACCGGCCAAGGACGCCCCCTTCATGGGCTCACTCGCTGCCAAGGCGATGCTCTCACGGGTTTACTTTCATATGGGCGAGTGGGCCAAGGCAGAGGCACTCTGCACGGAGCTGATCGAGAGCGCAGTGTTCAAGCTTAATCCGAGCGTGGCCGATGTGGTGACGACAAACAGCACGCCTGAGGTGGTGTTCGAGGTCGTGAACTCTCCGGTTGATAATGCGGGCTCGATCGTCTGGGACTTCCGTCAGGCCGACAATTCGCTGCCGCGGTTTTGGGCCGGGACGGATTTCGTGAATGCGATCTACGCTGATACAACCGACAAACGTCTTGCGCTATATACATACCGCAATAGCCGCTTGTACGTTGCCAAGTGGGACCGCATTGCAATGAATACGCCGATCATTCGGTTGGCAGAGCTTTATCTGACACGCTCCGAGTGTCGGGCGCAGCAGGGGAATGCAGCAGGGTCGGTCGCCGACGTCAATGTTGTGCGTCAGCGTGCCGGGTTGAAGGACCTAGCTGCAACTTTGACCGGCAATTCTCTGTTGAACGCCGTGCGCCGCGAACGGAATATTGAGCTTGCCTTCGAGGGTGACATTTTCCTCGAGCGTAAACGTCAGCGCCGAAATCTGAAGCAGCGTCCGTGGAATGATGCGGCGTTGATCTTCAAGATTCCGGATATCGAGATGAATGCTAACACACTCTGCATTCAGAACCCATAGAATCTGTTCGTCTGTTTAACTCAAAAAGATGATCAATCAACCAACACATTTACACCAAGGAGTCGTGATGAAGAATCTTCTTCTCACCGTCGTGTCAGCATTCCTGCTGGCTACGTCGGCGTTTGCTCAAAAGGTGGTCGAAACAGATCCTGCTCGTCCGATCGAGACAGGTGGCGTGACGATCACCTACCGTCCTGCCCTCGACGAAAAAGATGGCAAGACACCAATGGTCGATGTCACTGAAGTCTGGGCCTACACGGGTTGCCGTGAAGCGCAGATCGCGCAGGATCCGAACACCAAGTACTACGAAAAGCACGGGTGGAACGATCTGAAGAACTTCCCCGAAATGAAGTTGACGAACAACGGCGACGGGACGTTCACGCTGAAGATCGATAACATCAAGGCATTCTACGGAGTGCCAGATGACAAGCCAGTTCGCGAGCTGCTGTTCGTCTTCCGCAATGTTGATGGTACAGTTCAGGGGGGTGACCGCCTGATTGCTGTAGATCCTGCAGGCGGTTCAGCCACGGCTGGCCTGCGCCTGATCAACGGCGTTAGCACGGCTGCGAAGGTCGATGTGATCGCTGCCCAGGCCGATGCGCCTCAGATCACCGAAATCGGCTTCCAGCTTGCCTCGGTATACAAGGAAGTTCCTGCCGGCGATGCGGTACAGATCAAGGCTAAGGCTTCGGGTGCTCCAGCCCCGATCTATGCCGACGTAACTGAGAAGCTCGCTAAGAATGGTAAGTACACGGTGCTCATCGGCACAAATGCTAATGATGAGTACGTCAGCAAGGTCCTTTTGGATGATCAAGAGACCAAGGCCGGTGTGACCAAGATTCGTTTCATCCATTGGTCCCCATCGACACCAGCCGTTGATGTCCGCGCCGTTCTTCCCGGCGGTACGCTGTCAAATCCGGTGATCGCTGGAGCCAAGTATGGTGACGTAGCGAATGTTGAGGTTCCAGCCGGAACCTATAAGCTTGCTGTTACGGAAGCAGGTCAGACCACAGCCCTGATCACATTCAACCCAATTGATCTGCCGGGCGCAACGAATCTGACAGCTGTGGCATTCGGCAATGCGAACGAGCTGACGAAGCTTCGTGCGTTTATTGATAACGGCAATGGTCGTGACTTTGTCGACGTCCTGCCTCTTGGCCAGGGCTGGGTAATCAAGACAAACCCTGAAGTACCGAGCAAGAACGAAGGCGTCGAAGTGATGTACAATCCGGAGAACGACGTCAAGGACGGACAGTTCAAGATGGTTGGTGTGGATGATGCGTACGTTTACACCGGTGCTCGTGACTATGCAGGGGGCTTCTTCCAAAAGTCCGAGTGGGGCGCCGTGGGCACCACCGAGGCTCTGAAGCTCACGAAGAATGCAGATGGTACCTTCACGTGGAACATCCCAAGCCCGATCTGGTCGTTCTACCCCGGCGTCGAAGAGACCAAGGTTCTCAAGGAGCTGCTCTTCGTGTTCCGCAATGCTGACGGCTCGAAGCAAGGCGGCGATGTATCTCTAAAGGTTGGCGACGGTTCCGGACCAACGGTCACGACCGACCCGAAGGATGCCACGGCCAGCAAGCCCCTTGCCGTTACCTACTATCCATGGAACGATAAGAAGGACGGTTCGTTCAAGATGGTGGGTGAAGCAGTCTATGTCTACACCGGAGCGACAACGGAAGATGGTGCCTACCTTGAGAAGGCTGGCTGGGGCAATGTCGGTACGACCGACGGCCTGAAGCTTACGATGAATGCCGACGGCACAGCCACGTGGAACATTGCCGATCTGAACGCCTTCTACAATGTGCCGATGGGCAAGAAGCTGAAGGAGATCCTCTGTGTGTTCCGCAACGCCGAAGGCACACGTCAGGGTGCCGATGTGAAGATCCCGATCGACCAGCCAACCTCTGTTGAAGATGAGAAGCTGGCCGCAGCGATCAATGTGTTCCCGAACCCGACGCCGGGCATGGCACGCATCACGCTGCCATCGAGCGCACCGGTTCGCGTCAGCATCGTCAATCAGTTGGGCACCGTGCTCTTCACGACCACAGCATCGGGTGAAATGACCTGGAACGGTCGCGATTTCTCGGGTAACGTCGTTGCTCCGGGCGCTTACATGGTGCACGTGCAGTCGGCCACGGCAACAGCCGTTGTGCCGATGACGATCGTCCGCTAAGGCTCGATCCCACCGAAATGTCGAATCTGCAGAAACCAGCCCCTTCTCTCTTGAGGGGGCTGGTTTTTCTGCCTATCATCGAAGAATCGGACCATCCGTCACCACTCTAAGCCGCTCCTATGGTTCTACGATCCATTATCTGTTTGATTCTTGCGCAGATCGTCTCAACGGCAGTGAATGCGCAGGTCATCACCACCACGCCGACCTTTCCGGCGCAGACCGATACCATCACGGTGATGTTTGACGCGTCAAAGGGCAACCGTGATCTGGCAGGGTTCACGGGAGACATCTACGCCCACACGGGAGTGATCACTTTTCTTAGCACATCGGCAACGGACTGGCGCTACGTCAAGGCATTGTGGACGGAGAATAAGCCCGAGTGCAAGCTCACCCGAATCAGTGCCAATCTCTACCGTCTGGTGATTCCCAACCCTCGCACGTTTTACGGTGTGACGGGAACGGAGCAGATCCGTCAGCTCGCTTTCGTTTTCCGCTCGTCCGACGGCGCACGCGTCGGCCGAGCTGAGGATGGAACAGACATCTACGTCGAACTCTTTGCTCCCGGCACATACATACGCACACTTGAACCAACCCCCAGCAACCGTGTTGTTGATTCGGGACAGGTAGTCCGCATCACGGCCATTGCCTCAAATGACGTTCCGCTAATGCAGATCGCCGCCAACGGCATTGAGATAGCCCGGGTCCAGAACGATACGATCAGCACCACGTACGTGGTCAATCGCACATCAAAGATCGACGTGATCACATACAATGAACTCGGTGGACAGATCCGCGATACATTCACACTGCGCGTGCGACCAAAGGTGACCTTCAAGCCCCTTCCTCAGGGGGCTCGTGATGGAGCAACTGTCATCAACGATACGACGGCCGTCGTCGTGCTCTATGCTCCCGGCAAGTCTGAGATCTACGCTGTCGGCGATTTCAGCGACTGGAAGCGTGCGCCGGAGTACTTCTGCTTTCAAACTCCGGATAAGCAGCGGTGGTGGACGCAGATCCCAATCAAGCGCACGGGGCAGACGCTCTGGCAGTGGTCCTTGGATGACGACCGTCGCATCAGTGATCCGTATGCTGAACAGCTCTGCGACCCAAGCGACCGGTTTATCGAGTCGTGGCGCTTTCCTCAGCTTCCAGCCTATCCTACAGGTAAGACTTCCGGTATCATCAGTGTGATCAACACAGCCATTGATGAGTACGTTTGGAAGAACAAGACATTTGTCAAACCTGATGCACGACGTCTGGTGGTGTACGAGCTTTTGGTGCGCGACTTTACGGACAAGAGCTCGTTTCAGGCTGTTATTGATTCACTGGACTATCTCAGAAATCTCGGCGTGACGGCCATTGAGCTGATGCCGATCACGGAGTTTGAGAATAATGACTCGTGGGGATACAACGTCAGTCACCAGTTTGCCGTCGACAAGTACTACGGTACTGCGAATGATCTCAAGCGACTCATCGACGAGGCACATGGAAGGGGCATGGCCGTGATCCTCGATATCGTCTTGAATCATCAGTTCGGACAGTCGCCCCTTGTCAACCTCTGGGGAAGCGTGGCTGGACCAACTCCCGAGAATCCGTACTTCAACGTCACCGCCAAGCATCCGTTCAATGTCGGCTATGACATGAATCATGAGAGTGAGCCAACGAAACTCTATGTCGATCGATTCCTGAAGCATTGGATCACCGAGTTCAAGTTCGACGGTTATCGATATGACCTGTCGAAGGGTCTCACACAATTCAACAGTGGCAGTGACGCTGGTTTGATGTCACGCTACGATGCCTCGCGCATTGCCATTCTTAAGCGCATGATGTCGGCCACTACGTCTGTTGACGCGGGCTTCTACAACATCCTGGAGCACTTTGCCGACAACGCCGAGGAAAAGGAGCTCTCCGATGCCGGTGCCATTCTTTGGGCCAATGCCAACTACGCCGGCAGTCAGGCCGTGATGGCGTTCTCAAACCAGGACATAGCCTCGGCAATGAGTGCACAGAGAAGGGGCTTTACCAAACAGGGCCTGATTGGCTACGTGGAAAGCCACGACGAAGAGCGCACGATCTACCGCTCGGTTAACCTCGGACGTGCCGATGCCGCGCATAACACGCGCGACACCACCATAGCTTTGCGCCGGCTCGAAGCTCTGATGGCCAAGATGCTCTGCATTCCCGGACCCAAGATGCTCTGGCAGTTCAACGAACTGGGCTATCCGATCTCGATCAACGAGAATGGCCGCTTGGGGCGCAAGCCGATGGGCTTTCCGTACCTGCGGGACCCGAGACGTCAGCGCGTGATGAAGGCGGTGGCTGATCTGAACGAAGCACGAAAGCGCTACGAGGTCTTTGGCCAGATGCAGTCCACAATGCTGACCGTTGATCCACTGAAGTCGATCGTCGTAAAAGACGCTTCGTGTGACCTTGTTTACATCGGCAACTTCGATGCCGTGTCAAGAACCGCCACGATTCCGTTCACACGCAAGGGGCGTTGGTACGAATTCTCGACGTCTTCGGATGTCAATATCTATCTCGACAATAACAGCATCACCCTACTTCCGGGTGAGTACCGTTTGTATTCGACGCAGCCCTTTAGGGGGCTTGCCACCAGTGTCGATGATGAAGCTGATGTTCAGGACCTGAGCATCTACCCAAATCCTGCGGACGATGTCGTGGTCATCGACCTCCCTGATCGCGCCATGGAGATCATCGTTCTCGATGTGCTGGGCTCAGTCGTTCGCCGTGTTGATGCCTCCGTCGCGGGCACTTCGGTGAACATGCCTGTCAATGACTTGCCCGCCGGTTCCTACAGCATCGTTATCCGCAGCGATGCCTCAACCACAATCAAGCCACTCCTCATTCGCAGGTAACCATGCGCATGCTTCGTTTGCTTCTTCTTCTCGTTCTTGCCATCCCTTCCATGGCCCAACGGCTGAGCGTCGATCGTCTTGGTGATGCCACCAACGTCCGCACGCTTGACAGAGGTGTAGAGATCACCGCAACCAACGGACGGATGCTGATCGAGATCATTACGCCGGCGATCGTCAAGATCCACGTCACTCGGTCCGCATCATACGACACCCTGTCGTACGCCGTTGTTGGTCGAGCGCAGTCCATTCAGCCCGTGGTCAAAATCAATGACGATGTTATCGCCATCTCGACCGATTCGATGCAGGTGTATGTGGACCGTAAGCCCCTTACCGTGAAGGTGTTCGATCGAAGCGGGGCGATCCTGGTCGAGGACGATCCCGGCTTTGGCGTATCGTGGGCAGGGTCGCATGTGACCAACTACAAGGTGATGCGCGATGATGAGCGCTTTATCGGATTGGGCGAGAAGACGGGTCCGCTCGACCGTCGTGGAAACGGCTACACGCATTGGAACACCGATTTCTTCGGCTATCCCTCCGGAGCTGATCCGATCTACATGTCCACGCCGTTCTATATCGGCCTGCACTCAGGTTCGACGATGTACGGTTTGTTCCTCGACAACTCGTCGCGGACGCGATTCAACTTCGGTGCGTCAAACAACAGGTTCTCCTCCTTCGGTGTCGAGGACGGGGACCTGCGCTATTACGTCATTGCCGGCTCGTCTATTCCGAGCATCATTTCGTCATACTCCTACCTGACCGGTACCACGCCACTTCCCCCGCTCTGGTCGCTTGGCTTTCAGCAGTGTCGTTACTCGTACTATCCTGATGCGCAGGTGTTGAATGTGGCACGCACCTTTCGTGAGCGTGGCATACCGGCTGACGTGATCTACCTCGATATTCACTACATGAAGGACTACAAGCTCTTCACGTGGGATTCAACACGGTTTCCCGACCCCAAGGGGCTGATCAAGAAGCTTGCTGACCTCAACTTCAAGATGACGGTCATTGTCGATCCTGGTATCAAGGTCGAAAAGGGATACCGACAGTATGACGAAGGCGTGTCGAACGACGTTTTCCTCAAGTACTCCGACGGCTCGCTCTATCAGGGTCAGGTTTGGCCCGGCTGGTGCCACTTCACCGACTTCACGCTTCCCAAGGCCCGCTCGTGGTGGGGTGAGCAGTTCAAGGGCCTGGTCACTGATGGTGTGCGCGGTTTCTGGAACGACATGAATGAGATCGCGACGTGGGGTCAGTTCATGCCCGACAACATCCTCTTTGGTTTCGAAGGAACGGGTCCGGCCTCACACCTGCTCGGCCGTAACGTCTATGGCATGCAGATGGCGCGCTCTACCTACGAGGGTACGCGGGCGCTGCTGAAGAATGAGCGACCCTTTATCCTGACGCGCTCCGGCTATAGTGGTATTCAGCGCTATAGTGCCGTCTGGACCGGCGACAATCAATCGAACGACGATCACATGATGGCCGGTGTACGTCTGCTCAACAGCATGGGTCTGACGGGTGTGCCCTATGTGGGGATGGATGTAGGGGGCTTTACGGGCAACCCGTCGAAGGAACTGTTTGCCCGCTGGACGTCTATCAGTGCCTTCACGCCGTTCTTCCGTGCTCACGTTGCCATCGATAACAAGAGTCAGGAACCGTGGTCTTTTGGTGAACGCGTCGAGCAGATCTGCCGCAACTACATTTCCATGCGCTATCGCATTATGCCGACGATCTATTCCGCGTTCTACGAATCTTCGAAAACCGGAATGCCCGTGATGCGCTCCATCGCTATCGAGAATCCGTTTGATAAGAATGTGTATGACTGGCAGTACCTGCATCAATTCACCCTCGGGTCGGACCTCATGATCTGTCCGACGCCGAGCTACGAGCGCTTTACGCGGGTATACTTCCCATCAGGCGGCACGTGGTACTCTGTGCATGATGATGCGCCCTATACAGGGGGCTCATCGGTCATTGTTGATTCACCGATCGAGCGTTTGCCCATGTTTGTGCGTGACGGTGGCATTGTTGTAGCGCAGTCGCTTGTGCAGTCACTCCAGGAGAAGCCAACAGACACATTGCTTGTGCACCTCTGGCCCGGAACGTCAACACGGCGCTTTGTCTGGTACACTGATGATGGTATGTCGCATGATCACGAGAAGGGGGCGTATCACGTCCGGACCTTCACACACGATGCTGCACGACGCACACTGACTATCGCTCGGGCTGAGGGGGCCTACAAGCCCCATTTCAAGCACGTCCGTATTCTGCTGCACGCCGCAGAGCCCGTGTCGGCAACGCTGAATGGTAAGTCTGCCCGACTAGAGCAGCAGTCCCACGCCTTCCTCGGTGGAATCCAGAAGTTCGATCCGCTCGGAGGGCCATCGGACAACACCGGTGTTTCTGTGCGGACCATCTCGGTTCCGCTTACTGATGATGTGATCACCCTAAGCTGGTAAGCGACTGATCTTCATCCGTAAAAACGGCCGGTTCACATACGGGTAGCCCCCTGAGGCCTACGGTCAATTGAAGCAGAGCATTGGCACCTCTACGTTGCGTGCAGCAGCAAAGAGGATGAGCCATGGATATCGACCGTTCTGAATTATACCGGTACCTGACGCGGCGCTACAGCTACGTTGACGTTGAAGAGGTCCGGGATGCCGTACAATCGGCCATTGCGGCTACCTGGGAGAGGAGTGTTCTGCGAGAGCCGCCACAGAACGTCCAGGCCTATTCGACAGTTGTCGCTCAGCGTATGCTGATGCGCCAGATCGAATACCGCCGGCGCCATTTGAATCCAACCGGCATTTTGCAGAACGGTTGGGACGACATCGGTTACCTCGGTCACACCCCAGTCACGTCCCGCGGCGCTGAAGCCAGCGTAGACGCTCAGACGGTTCTCAAGGCGCTACCCGATCATTACGCCAGCATACTCCGTCGCCACTATCTCGACGGTCATACCCTCGAAGAGCTTGCCCACACCGAGGGCGTCACTCCGGAATGCATGCGCAAACGCCATGAACGCGCAATCAAGTATGCACGGAAGATCTTTTCAAAGGAGGAGTAGTTGTCGGCGCAAACATCGCTGTGTTGGCCGTGCTAGCAACATTAGAAAAGAGGCTCTCGAAGAAAAGATCAAGGAAACTCGCTCATCGAAGCCGCATCAGCCACCAAGGTTATAGGTGGGTGGAATGCTGAGGTCGGATTTTACCATTCACTCACGTATCAGCCGAGTACTACGGACAAATGTCTGCCGATGCTCGCAGACGTGGGAGAACACTATCCATACCAGACGCCTACATTGCGGCAATTGCTCTTGCCTCGAGTTATGCCGTCGTGACGCGAGACAGTACGCCGTTTCGAAATGCTGGAATTGTGGTGATCGATTCGATCTCCGCTGGCCTCGAAATCAACGTGCTCGTTCCACCTACCTCTGCAAATCCTTGATCTTCGCCAGATCGTGCGAGAGATCGACGAGGTTGCGCATTACGCCTTGGGACATGCCAAAGTAGACATCGTCGAAGCGGCGGAGGGTGTCGTCACTGGCTTCGGGCATCAGCGTGGCGATGTGTTCGCGTAGGGCGTTGAGCTGACGGGCGAACTCCTCTTCGAGAAGTCGGTAGCCTTCGTCACCAGGGCGGACGCGACGCAAGGTGCCATAGACCTTCCATGCGCCGGTACCGGTAAGCGTGATGGCGTTGAACGTGTCGGAGTTGTCGGCTCGCATCGCAAGCTCAAGGATGATACCGACATCGTTGCGCTTACGCAGGCCCCCTTCCACCGACTCATTCAGGAAGTTGATGACGGATTCCGTTTCGGGGGAGAGTTCCATGGTCAGTACTGAACAGTAGCAAGTATGGAGCGAAACACGCGTTCCTGCTCAAGCGGATCGGGTACGTCCTTGCCAGTGACGGTAAGGGGCGCCAGGGCGATTTCGTAGTTGTTGCCGAGCGACGAAACGCATACGGCACAGCGTGTACGCAGACTTCCGCCGTTGGTGCTGAAGTCGAATGCGGCAAACCGGCGGGCACCAAGCTGTGCGATGCGATATGATCCGACGAGTTTAGCCTGGCCCCCGGTCTTGCGGACGTGCTTTTGAAATGTGGAACGGGCAAGACCAAGCAGGCCGTCCGATTCGATAGATTCCTTCGATGACTCCGCTCCGGGAATCGACGACACCACCATGGACAGCGTGTAGTCAGGATTTACAGCAACGGAGACGATCTCGGCAGATGCCTCATTCTTGGTATCGAGGAAGACCCATGACCGTGGTAGAAGAGCGATAAGATCACCAGCACGTGTGCGCACTAGGTCGTCACTCATTGGTATCTCAGGTTGCGGACTAAGGGCCACGTTCTGCACATCGAACTTCTCTTCGGGCGCCTTGACGAACAGGCATGCGGGAAGAGCCACAGCAACGAACAGAATGAGAAGAAAGACTCTCACTTCTTCTCTCCGGCACGGATGGCCACATCCAGGTTGTTCTCTTTCGGAACGAGCGGACAGGAGAACCGGTCGCTGTAGGCGCAGTAGGGATTGTACGCTTCGTTAAAGTCAATCACATACTCGCTACCGTCTAGCTTCGGAATGTCCAGATATCGCCCGGCAGAATAGGTCTCACGTCCGGTGGTCTTATCAGTGAACGGCACAAAGAACGACGTCCCCTCATTGCCGCCGAAGATATAGGCCGCAAGCCTGTGCGTGCCGCCCTTGAGTGTGAAGTTCAGCCATCCTGCGCGCACGGCTCTACGCAGCTCGTCTGTGGACGTCTGCATCATGATGGTGTCGCCCGAGGTGGTCGGTGTATAGGTAGCCTCTACCACGTAGCTCTCATCAGGATCGAAGTAGCGCAGTCCGGTGAATGATGAACGCTTCTCTTCTGACAGGGGGCTTGTGGTGCTCGATCGAAACGCTTCGTCCTTGGCCTGGCGCAGCTCCAGGATCTCCTGTTCGTTGTATTCGCTCACAGAGCCTCCTTCATCCTCATCGCAGGACACGAGCGTAATAGACAGAACGGCGACGAGCAGTAGCTTCCACATACAGAGGTTATCCTTTGCGTTCATCTTCGGGGAAGTTCTTCCACATCATCGATTCAACAGGAGCCTGAACCTTGGCGTTGTACTTTGCCGATGGCTTACTGTTGTATGGGTTGATGACGGTGCCCTGGACCATGAAGTAGATGAGTTGGCCGATCGGCATGCCTGCATAGACACGCACGGGCTGCTTGACGCTGATCTCCAGCGTCCAGAAGTTGCAGAAGCCGATATCGCCTTTTCCTGCCGTGGCGTGAATATCAATGCCCAGACGCCCAACGCTGGACTTACCCTCAAGGAATGGGACGTGGGCATGTGTTTCGGTGTACTCCTCGGTAACACCCAGATAGAACTTCTCCGGCACGAGCACGATGCCTTCATCCGGAATCGGGTACAGCTCGATGCGATTGTGACTCTTAGCGTCGAGTTCACGGTTGACATACTCCCCAAGCATGCGGCCCAGGTGGACGTCGTAGGAGTTAGAACCTAAACACGAGCGGTCAAATGGCTCGATCTTGATCGTTCCGGCCTCCATGCAGGCCAGGATTTCGGCGTCTGTCAGAATCATGCGCGGAAATTACGCACGATTCGAGACTCATGAGTAGCGGGCGTTCTTCACCAGACCCCATTTGTGAAGTCGGTGCTGCATACTCGTAAACAGCACACCGAAGCCATAAATCGTGCTGCGGCGGAAGTTGATTGATGAGGCATCATCGAAGTACTTGGTCGGACATGTGACCTCTCCGATGGGGAAGTCGGCCATGATGATCTGTGACAGCATCTGGTTATCGAAGACAAAGTCGTCGCTGTTGGCTTCGAGGTCAATCTTCTCCAGCACCTGGCGCGAAAACGCGCGATATCCGGTGTGGTACTCCGACAGCTTCTGGCTCACCAGCATATTCTGGATAAACGTCAAAGCCCGATTGGCGACGTACTTGTACAGGGGCATGCCGCCCTTGCGAGCCCCGTTGCCAAGAATGCGTGATGCCAGCACAACGGGGTACACATCATTGGCGATCATCCACGCCATTACGGGGATGAGAAGGGGCGTGTACTGGTAGTCGGGATGGACCATGATCACAACATCGGCACCACAATCGAGGGCCTTGGCATAGCACGTCTTCTGATTCCCGCCGTAGCCACGGTTCACGTCGTGTCGGATCACATGGTCGATGCCCAGGTCGTGTGCCAGCTGCGTTGTGTTGTCGCGCGAGTGGTCATCCACAAGGATGACCTCATCGACGATATCCATCGGGATTTCCCGATAGGTCATTTCTAGGGTCTTCTCGGCGTTGTAGGCCGGCATGACCACCACGATACGCTTACCGTTGATCACTGGAGTTCAAACACGATATTGATGGTTGATTTCAATGTGAGCTGGCCTGACTCGACCGGGGTTGTCGGTGCTGCATCCATTTGAATTGCCATAGCCCGTGTGGCATAGACTGGTCGCGGCTCGTAGGTCTGTGATTCAGTGATCGTGATGGCATCGCCAACCTTTGCGCCAGCGGCTTCAGCCAAGGCAACAGCCTTGGCGCGAGCATTGCGGGCTGCCTGGATCTGGAGCGAATCGTGAAGTCGGCTGGCATCCTTTGAGGAGAAGGTCACCCCCTCCAGGACATTGCTCGACTCGTTAACGCCAGCGTTGACGACGTCCTCCACCTTGGCAAGATCATTCACGGTGATGACCACGACGTTGCGCATTCTGTAGCGAATGAATTCCCGGCGGTCATCCTTCCACGAATACTCGGGCTGGATCGAAAGGTCGCGCGTCATGATGTCTTTCGCAGGGATGCCAAGCCCCTTGACAGCGTCAAGGATAGACTTTACGCGTTTGCCGTTGTCGGTCTTGATCGAGATCATGTTCTTGCCCCATGTCTCCACGCCAATCGTCACCGTGGCACGGTCTGGACTCATCGTCATTTCAGCTTCGCCTGTGACCGTGATGGTGCGGCGCTCCGGTTGCGGTGGCGCTGGTTGCGCCAATGCTGAAAAGGGCCCTACCAGAGCGGCAATGGCCATCGCTGTCAGAATGTGCCGGGTCATTCAAGTATCCTATGATTCTGCCGAAACAACTTCCATGAGTGTGCTCCACTCGTCCATGAGTGACGCAAGAACACGCTTCGCAGTTTCATAGGTGGTGATACTCTTGTGCTGCTTGACGGGATCCTTGTAAAGATCGGGGTCGGCAAGGGTGACCTCCAACTCTGCAATGGTTTTCTCCTGCACGCCAATCTGCTTTTCGATCTCGCTGATACGACGCTCCGCCTTGCGCTTTTCTTTCTCCAGCGCTTTCTGTTCCTCGCGGATCTGCGCGGCGGACTTGGCCGGCTGTGCGGCTGGAGCATGACCCAGAGGGATCTCGTGAGGGGGCGGAGCAGACTGGAGTCGGGGGTCGCCAAGAAGCTTGAGGTACGTGTCCACGTCGCCCTCGTATTCCTTCAGCGTACCGAGACGGAAAGCGATGATCTTCTCAGTGAGCCCATCAAGGAAGTCACGGTCGTGCGATACCACGATCATCGCGCCGTCATAGGCCATGAGAGCTTCCTTGAGCACTTCCTTTGAAAGCATGTCAAGGTGATTCGTCGGCTCGTCGAGGATGAGCAGGTTGTAGGGTTGCAGAAGCAGGCGGGCCAGGGCCAGACGTGATTTCTCACCGCCGCTCAGAACGCTGACGCGCTTGTTGATGTCGTCCCCCTTGAACAGGAACGCTCCCAACAACGTGCGCAGGCGCGAGCGCATTTCCGGAGGAGCCCCTTGTTCCATGATCTCATAGACCGTCTGGAAGCCGTCCATGGAGTCGGCCTGATGCTGTGCATAGTACCCAACCGATGTGGCATGGCCGATCTGGACTGTGCCTGCACTTGGGGGCTCAACACCGGCGATGATCTTGGCGAGCGTGGTCTTGCCTTCGCCGTTCTTGCCAATGAAGGCGATCTTCTCGCCGCGTTCCAAGGCGAAGTCCACACCGCGTAGCACCTTCTTATCGCCGTAGCTCTTGTGGATGCCAGTGCATTCCACAATGACACGTCCGGCACGTGGAGCCGGCGGAAACGAGAAGTGGATTGAGGATGTGTCCTGATCATCCACCTCGATTACTTCCATCCGCTGAAGCGCCTTAATGCGCGACTGCGCGCGCGAGGCCAGCGATGCTTTGTACTTGAATTTATCGATCCACTTCTGCATCCGATCGCGCTCACGATTCTGGCGTGCAGCCATAGCCTTCTGCTGCTCCATACGCTCGGCACGGATCTCCTCGTAGTCCGAGTAGCTGGCGGGGATGTCGTAGACCTTGTTCTTCGTGATCTCGATCGTACGATTGGTGATGCTGTCCAGAAATGTCCGGTCGTGCGAGATCAGCACCACGGCGCCGTCGTAGTTCGACAAGAAGTCTTCCAGCCAGCGCACGGAATCGATATCGAGGTGGTTCGTCGGCTCGTCTAGCAAAAGGCAATCCGGACGTTGCAGCAGAAGGCGCCCGAGCTCGGCGCGCATCTGCCAGCCCCCTGAGAACATCGTCAGCGGATTATCGAGTTGTGCGCGTTCGAAGCCGAGTCCGGTGAGCACCTGCTCAATATCGGCCTGCATGGTCATGCCTCCGCGGCGTGCATAGAGGTCATTTGCATCGGTCAGACGCTGCACGAGCTTCATGTACTCGTCGCTCTCATAATCGGTGCGAGTCTCCAGCTGATGCTGGATCTCGTCGATCTCCGCATGCAGGGCTAGGACCTCTTCGAAGGCCTGCATGGCGGTCTCGCGGAGCGTCTTGGTGACGTCCAGCGTAAGCTCCTGCGAAAGGAAGCCCACGCGGATGCCCGTTTGACGCGACACGTCGCCCGACGTGCCTTGACGCTCTCCGGCAATGATGCTGAGCATGGTGGACTTGCCGGCCCCGTTGCGGCCCACAAGGCCGATACGGTCACCATGTCTGATGAGAAAGCTCACGCCCTTGAACAGGACGCGTGTTCCGAAATCAACGGTAATGTTGGAAAGAGAGATCACAGGCGTTCTATGGCGTCGAGGATGACCTCGGCGCATGCAGTCTTGGACATTGGTGGAAAGGGGCTGGTCGGCCCGTCATTAGTAATGATCGTTATGGTATTTCTTCCGCTTCCAAAGCCCGAATCTGGGGCGTTGGCGGCATTCGCCACGATCATATCGGCATTCTTACGTTCAAGCTTCTCTTTGGCGTATCCGACCACATCTCCGGTCTCAAGAGCAAATCCGACAACTTTTTGGCTGTCATTCTTGCCTGCTCCGATCTCGGCCAGAATGTCCTTGGTGCGTACAAGCTCAATCGAGGCATGTTCACCTACGACGTCCTTCTTCAGCTTCACGTCAAGGGGCGCAGCCGGCGTGTAATCGGCCACAGCCGCCGACATGATAAAGATGTCGGCCTCCTCACGGTGTCTCATGACGGCCTCGTACATCTCTGCGGCCGACGTCACATCGACGCGTTCCACACCAAACGGCGTGGGCAGACTCACCGGGCCGGTAACAAGCGTCACCAGATAACCCCGCCGTTGCGCAGCCGCAGCAAGGGCAAAGCCCATTGTTCCGGTTGAGTGGTTGACGATCGAGCGGACAGCGTCGATTCGCTCGTGTGTTGGCCCGGCCGTGATTAGAAGATGACGGGAGAGAGGAAGTACTGAATTACTGAATGACGGAATTACTGAAGTACTTCCGTCATTCCGTACTTCAGTAATTGCCTTCACAATCGTTTCGATCTCTGGCAACCGTCCATGGCCAACGAGGCCCGAGGCGAGTTCGCCCGATTCGGGATCGACCACGGTGATGCCATCAGAGCGAAGTAGCTCAACGTTGCGCTGTGTGGCCGGCTGCAGCCACATGTCGGAGTCCATGGCCGGGAAGACGAACAGTGGGGTTTCGGCTGGACGTGAGCACACAACCGTCATCAGAGCCGTATCACACAGTCCTGTGGCAAGGCGTGCCAACGTGGTTGCCGAGCAGGGCGCGATACAGATCACATCGGCCCATCGGGCAAGGTGCACGTGCCACGAGCCCCCTTCCTGAATGGCAGGGTCGTAGGGATCGATGATCACCGGATGCGTGGTGACGGCTTCGAGGGCAAGGGGTGCCACAAACTGTCGTGCCGATGGAGTCATGACCACGCGCACGTCGTGGCCGGCCCGGCGCAGATCACGCACCAGCCACGGCGTCTTGTACGCCGAAACACTACCTGTTATGCCCAGAAGGATCTTCATAAGACGAAACGAGCCATCGCGGAACGACCGGATGGCTCGAACAACTGCATGTCGTGGGGATTACTCTTCGGTGGCCGGAGCCGGCGTCTCTGTGGAACGCGTGTGAATCTGACCATCAACCATTTCCTTCATGGCCATGAAGGTTGGCTTTGGAAGCAGATCAAACTCCTTGCTGATCGCGATCTGGTCGGCGTTTGGTCCTTCTGACTCGTCAGCATCAGTGATCACATCGGCCATACGCTCGGTGATCTGCGTCTTGATCTGATCGTTGATCTGACGTGAGCGCAGACCCATGGCGATGATCGAGCGATAGATCGAACCCTTGGCGGACTCGTCCATACGGACCTTGACGGGATTTACAATGTAGGTGCTCATAATTCTGCCTTCCAGGAAGTCGTTCTTTTGAGGGGACCGCAAAGATAGGGAATTACTGAGTTACGGAATTACGGAATTACGGAATTACGGAGGGACTGTATGCGTCATCCCCGCGAAAGCGGGGATCCATCTTCGTCGCCCGCGAATCGACATTCCCGCGAGGTCCTTCGTCGCCTTCGGCTCTTCAGGATGACGCACCGCGCTTTGTTTTTTGGGGAAGTTGTTCAAGGCGACGTGGCGGGCGTCATCCTGAGGCCCGAAGGGCCGAAGGACCTCACCGGGATGACGGAATTCTCGCCCCTACCTCATCCCAAACACCCGAAACCGATTTCTCGACACCCATCGGTAGGCGGCGCGGCGCAAGGGTGGGGGAATGAGGCGGATGAAAAGTGCGAACAGGTTGTGGATACCGCCGAGGCGTGCAAAGAGGTAGATGATTGCGCTGTCCTCGATGAGAAGCTCGCCGCTGTGGGTGATCACGTAGACCGTGTCGGGTGGACCCGTGATGCCATGGCGCGCAAGCAGTGCGGCACCTTCGTCTGACTGGAAGGAGAGGTAGTGGAACTGTCGCTTGGTGTCGAAGCGATGCAGGTATCTCACAACGACATCGCAAAGGTTGCAGACGCCGTCGAAGATGACTGAGATCGGGGTGGTGTGCACGGCCTAGGCCTGACGCGTCAGATGGGCAACGTAGAATCCATCCCCGCCATCGTCGCCGGGTAGTGTTTGCCACTGACGATCAAGTCGGAAGGGGGCTCCTGCTTCACTGGCAAGGAAGGTGGCCATTTGTTGAGCCCCTTCTTCGGGAAGAATGCTACAGACGGCGTACACCACACGTCCGCCAACTTTGGCAACGTTAGCTGCGCGGCGCAGCAGCAGCTGCTGGATGGAGAGCAGCTCGGCAAAGCCATCTTCAGTGCGGTGGTAGAGAATGTCGGGGTTGCGGCGGACCACGCCCGTTCCTGTGCAGGGGGCATCAATGAAGACGCCATCGGACGTATCGAAAAGCCGTTTGATGATCTTGGTGGTCGTAGCTAGGCGCGCTTCGATGATGTCTGCACCGGCGCGGGTAGAGCGCTGACGCAGGGCCTGGAGCTTCGCCGCAACCACATCGACGGCGATGATACGCCCCCTGTTCATCATTGAAGCCGCAAACAGCAGAGACTTGCCGCCGGAGCCTGCACAGGCATCAACGATGCGCTCGCCGCTTGCGGCATGCATCTCGAGTCCTGCCCGCACAGACGTAACGTCCTGCTGTTCAAACCAGCCCGCCGCAAAGGCCTCCGTTGTGAAGAGACCGAAGGGACGGTCGATGCGCAGCACGAGCTCGGACACCACCTGCGGTTTGTGTTGGAGCAGGGCCGCACGGCAGGCATCGGTGGTCGTGCGCAGAGTATTAACACGCACAAAGACCGGCGCGTCGGACAGCATGCGAGCGATAACCGCTGTGCTCTGGTCGGTGTAGGCGTTGTCGATCAGTGTGCGCAGCCACTGCGGTAATGCGGCACGGGAAGGATCTATAACGCCGTCGAGCTCTCCGCCAAGGGCAGATTCGACATCGTCATAGCGGATGGCCTGGAAGATCGTTCGGCGCAGTTCAGAGGCAAGTTCCTCCGAAGGCTGCACCTCACGGAAAAGACGCTCAATGCTGGACGAGAGGTGGCGGCCCTGAGCGAGCGTGTCATAGACACAGTCGCGCACGGCACCGTGGAGTTCGGCGGGTAATGGCATGATGTCAGGTAGTGATCGTCAGGATGCCCGTCTGCGTATCGAAGGTTGCCGTGTACCGCTGAAGATTAGTTGCGCTTCCGGAAGTCGGCTGGCGCAGAACTGTTCCGTCTTTGCGGGAAAACTCTGCGCGGTGGCATGCGCATATGCAGTTCGACTGGGCATCGGCGGGAAGATCGATCGCGCATCCCTGATGTGAGCAGACCGATGTGAACACAGCAAACGTTGCCTGGTCAATGCGCGAGATGAAGACCGGCTCATCGCCGTTCAGTCCACTGACGGCTTGCAAAGTGATACCGCCCACGGCTGAGAGATCCGGGATCTTGGTGACGTCCACGGAATAGGTCTTGCCCGGCGGAGTAGTCGGATTTGTTTCATCCTGCTCGCAGCCGCTAACGATCTGGGCAATGGCTGTGGCCGAAAGTGCCAGACCTACCGAGGCCGTGGCGCGAAAAAGGAAATCCCGACGAGATTGTGCTGACATGGCAAGGGGCTCCACAGATTGTTTCACGACGACTTCCGCTGGCGAACCACACCGAAGGTGATGAGAGTTCCGCACATACCCAGCACGAAGGCATAGCATCGTGGAAGATCGCTCACGGTGGCGTTCAGCGGTAGCAATCCGAATTTGAAGGCGGGGACGAATTCCGTCGTACGTGTGACCGTGCCGAAGAGTTCATCCTTGACCTCTTTCACGACCGCCTCGCGGTCTTTCGAGAAGATCTGACGTCCGTCCTGGAGCCAAAGATAGCCCCCTGCCAGAATGCCGATGATGCCGAGGATGATCAGAAGCCGGTTTACCATGACGTGTCCGTGCAGTGGTGGTCAGTAGAAGATGTGCAGCTGGAAGTTCCACCGTGACGAGTATCCTTCCTTCCACGTGTCAAGAATGCGATACTCGGGCCGGAGCTCAACATACGGCAGCAGGAATATCTGTGCACCGATGATGGCTGCGTCGGTAAGAACCGTCCCGGCGGCATTTACCTGATCCGTCCAATACCGTTCGGCACGAATGTACGGGAAGACCCATGTGGCCGCCTGATACATCAGTTCAGCCGTCCAGTTCTCGGTCTCGATGATGTTGTTGAGCTTCATGGACGTGCGGTCCAGAAGCAGCGACAGGTGGTCGCTCAATCCCACGCCGGCAAAGGCGCTTGTGAGGGTCAATGCATTGTTGCTCAGCACCGAGCCGCCCAGCCACATGTTGAGTTTATCGTTAATGGCTCTCGGCCAGACCACGGCCCGTGCAGTAATGGTGGGCTGATTGCCGGTTATAGCTGAAACACTCTGCGTCCCGCCGTCATTGATGCGCACCTGGGAAAGACCCTCGGAGCCGAACAAACCGGTCTGTAGAGTCAGCCAGCGAAGGCCTTCGTAGGTGATCTCCGCTCCGTACTCCGACCAGTCCGGAGCCACTAGTGTTTGACGTGAGGTAGACGTGGCATAGCCGTAGGAGCCCATGGTATGGTCGTCGTAGCGCATTCCGATGGATGGGCGAAACAGCCCCACACGAAGCACGGGTAAACTCAGTGAGGGGGCGATGATAGCCGAAAGCGAGCCCATCCGCTGACCCGGGTACACGATGCGGGGTCCGCCGCTAGCCCCCTGCCTGAGGGCCGCAAGGTTGAACGTACCCTCCAGCGTGACGGCCTTGATCGGCGTCAGTGCGGCGTAGAGCGAGGCCTGCATCGGGAACGTTGAGCGTGTGGCCTGTGGACTCGTGAATGAGCGCGTACTCTGCACGCGGGCGTCCATGCCCAACGTCAGCATGCCGTCAAAGAACGTGTTCTCTTTGTCGATGGCATACATCGGAGCAAGGAACGACGAATCGCGGCTGATGAGTCCGACGTCGTACCAGCTGTACCATCCCAGATCGTTGCGGACTCCACCGCCCGACGGTGCCACATGGCAGTTGGAGCAGCGGTTGCCAGAGATGGCCGAAAACTGAGGGATCGCCATGGCCGTAACCGAGGCGATCCCTGCAAGGAGTATCGTAATGAGCGCCATCATGCGCCAATGAACCTTACTTCAGCTTAAAGGTTGCAAGACACTTTTCGAAGATCGGCAGATAGACTGCCTGTTCGGGCTTGAACCAGTTCATCGTCACGCGCACCATACGGTCACCCTTGACCATGAAGTACGCCCGCGACTGGATGTTGGCAGCCGGATTGTACGTGAAGTACATTGCCTTGACGCCCGAAAGTGACGTTGCCGTGGCATTTCCGCCGCCGTAACGGCTCTTATTCTGCTCAATGATCTTGTCGAGGTTCTTCTGCTCCTTGGCATCGAACACGTCGATCTGGATCGTACAGTCAAGACGCGAGCCCGCAAAGCTCATCGAGGATAGACCCGAGGATTGGCCCTTGGTGCCCTGGAAGTTTTGCGGGATTTGGATCGTGAAGTCCGGCGCATTGTAGTTGCGGAGGGTATCGGAAGGGGGCTCCGGAGCTGCCGGACCCTGCGGAGTCACTGGTGCAGCCACTGGACGCACCGGAAGCTTCACCGATGCGAGGATCTCCTGGAAATCCTTCTCGTAATCGGAGAAGGTATTGCCAAAGGCAGCAAACGTAACGATCGTTACCAGTGAGTCGTTTTCGGCAAAGTACGCCTCAGAGCGAAACTCGCCGTCTTCTTGATCGAACTTCACGCTGAGCTTTTGTCCTGGCTTGCCCCCAAGCGTTGTCTGTGTTCGCTCGTAGCGGTCGAGGTTGTCCTCGAACTCGAGCTTTGAGCGCTTGACGAGCGAGTCGATGGTAGTCGTCGAGTCCATCGGGATGACGCGCATCTCTACCTTAGCTCCGCCTTTGCCTTTGCCGAACGACAGAAAGCGCGAACTGTGGGCCTTTGTGGACACGGCAAGGATAAGGTCACCACGGCGCTGCTGGATGAACCAGTTCTTCGGGACCTTCATTTCGAACTTGCGGGCCTCGTCCTTGCGAAGCTCAAGACCTTCCACTGGCACCGGCGTGGCTTTGCGTGAACATCCGGCAAGAGTCATGACCAAGGCCACGGTGATTGCGAAAGTGCGAGGTGTGAACATGATACGCGTCTCCATGATTAAGAATCTTTGTGCTGGATCCCCGCCTTCGCGGGGATGACGTTGATCAGTTGTTGAGTGCCCCTTCCAGGACCCACTGTGCCATGCCACGTTTGTGGTTGGCATTGATGCGATCCTGGATCAGACCCCACGGGTGGGCGAACACGCCGTTGAGGACCTGAATCACAAGGCTTTCATCGGGCTTTCCGGGAACGATCAAGTTGGCGCGGTCAAACATCAACGTCGAATATGACGTCAGGCGGATGCGTCCGGCCGGGTTAACATCTGCATGGCAGCCACCCACGCCACAACTCACGGCTAGGAAAGGCTGGACGTGGGCACGGAAGGATACGTTCGTGTCAGGGAACACAACGTCTGCAGGCTGCGTCACCATGTTGTCTCCGCAGCCTGTTGCCATTAGTGTACAGGCCGCCGCAACTAGGGCGATCACAAGCATCGGCAGGGGGCCCATCAGTAGCTCTCCTCCGAGGTTGGGAATGCTCGCCCCTTTACGTCGGTAACATATGAACGGACCGCGTCGGTGATCACCGTGTGGAGTTCGGCATAGCGGCGCACGAAGCGTGGACGGAACTCTGTGGACATTCCCACCATGTCCGTCCAGACCAGGATCTGTCCGTCGCAATCGGGGCCGGCGCCGATCCCAATCGTCGGAACATCAACAAGTGCTGTCACTTCGGCGGCCAGCGCCGAGGGGACCTTCTCGAGTACGATGGCAAAAGCGCCCGCCTGCTGCAGCGCCACGGCATCGCGCTTGATGGCATCGGCTTCGGCCGGGTCGAGGCCTCGCTCCTTGTATGAACCGAACTGATGGATGCTCTGCGGCGTTAGGCCAAGGTGTGCCATCACGGGAATACCATTCTCCGTCATTAGGCGCACAGCATCCATGATCCGCTGGCCCCCTTCAAGTTTTACAGCTCCGCTGCCGGCTTCTTTCATCAGACGTCCGGCGTTACGGAAGGCCTCCTGCGGGGTGACCTGATACGTCATGAACGGCATGTCTGTTACCACCAGGGCATGTTCGACAGCGCGAACCACGGCCTGCGTGTGGTAGATCATGTGTTCGAGCGTCACCGGAATGGTGGTGTCGTGACCCTGCACAACGTTACCCACTGAGTCGCCAACGAGCAGTACATCCACACCGGCACCGTCAAGGATGCCGGCCGAGATCGCATCGTACGCCGTCAGGCACGCAATAGGCGTGCCGGCGGCCTTCATGTCGATCAGGCGCCGCGTGGTAACGCGTTTACGGGTGGTGGGTGTTACGGACATGTGAAGGGGCTTTTTCCGACTGGCAAAGATAGCCGTCTTGGCCCTTCATGGCGTTATCTTATCGTCATGCTTTCGCCCGTGGTTTCGCTTACGGACCTTGCTTTTGAGCTTCCTGAGGGGAAGTCGGTGACGTTTCTATCGGACGTTCACTTGGGATATGGAGACCGGGCAACCGACCGCCAGCGGGAAGATCTGCTGCTAAGAGTTCTGCGGGAGGCTGCCGACCAGTCGTCGCATTTGTTTATCGTGGGCGATCTCTTTGACTATTGGTTCGACTACCAGACCGTTGTTCCGTCGCGGTACGTACGCACCCTCGCTGCCCTGCACGATATCTTCCAATCCGGCGTCCAGATCATCTATCTCATGGGCAACCACGATTTCGGCCACTACCGGTACTTCGAGGAAGAACTCAAGATCCCGGTGATCCTCGGTGATGTATCGGCAACCATCGGTTCAAAGCGATTCTACATAGCCCACGGCGATGGCAAGGCCCACAACGACAACGGCTACCTGGTCCTGCGCTCAGTGCTTCGAAATCGTTTTGCCCAGTGGCTCTATCGTAAGCTGCACCCCGACGTGGGAATTCGCCTTGCATCCAGCACCTCACATGGAAGCAGAGACCTCACCGGCGGACGTGACTATGGAACCCGCGATGGTCTGCGCGACTTTGCTGAAGCCCGCCTGAACGAGGGCTACGACGTCGTCATCATGGGTCACCGCCATGTTGCCGAACACACCCCGATCGGCAACGGCCTGTACGTTAACCTCGGACATTGGTTGGGTAAGGGGGCTACGTTTGGAACGTATTCCGAGCCTGGTGGCATTGTCCTGCGTAGCGTGTGTGAGTGACTACTTCAACACATTGATCTCTTCTTGGAGCCTGTGAAGTCGTTCCACAATTTCCTCGAATGTTGGAGGAGTGACTGTGAACATTCCTGCATTGACCATGGCTTCATAATCTCGTGACAAGAGACTAAGAGCATTGCCTTTTGGCACGAGAACGATGTCTCCAACGACGCACGATGAATACGTAAACCCACTTTCGGGATAAAAGGCATCTTTATGTTCCGCGACTTCCCGGAAAAGTGTGAGGTCAGTTACAGACGATGCACCAAATCTCGAATCAGCAATCTGCACAAGGTCGTACCAATGGCGCGAAAGACGCTCGCGGCGTTGAAGGTTAGTTTCCCTGTGGCAGGCGGCATGAATCAATGTTGCCTTTTCCCAAAATGTACGTGCTGGTGAAAGCACATGCACATCTGCTTCGGGCAAGCTGAGACCATTCAGGCTATATGCTATGTCCGAGGTAACGCGATGGGTCTCGATCGGTTCAGCCGGGTTTCGAGAGCCTAGCTCCAATAGCACTTGATCCGGTATGTATGAGCCCTTTGCCGAAACAACACTCTCGTAGCGAAGATATACTCGATCACTTCCTGCCGCATCAATCGTGGCGGTGTGATGCGGTAGCTCGTGTTTAATCTGTTGTTGAAAAGCCGGGATAATCTGTTCTGTGACGAACGTCGAAAGATGATCACGAAGTTGTTGGTTCTGCTTAGCGATTTGGCTTCGCGATCGTGAGTGCTGAAGATCTGCCCCGAGCACACCGAAATCCCGATAGTCGACCGTCACGTCAATATCTTCAGAGAACCGATGGATCAGGCCGTACACCTTCGACAAAGAGGTGCCGCCCTTGAATGCAAGACGATGAGAGATCGGAAGGGAAAAGAGCTTGCTTAACACCCAGCAAACCCACACATCCTTCTCAAGAACCGCGGCAGGCCGACCGAGTTCGACGGCCAGTGTCTGAAGGATATCGGCTCGCTCATCAGGATCAAGTGACAGGAAGTTTGGTTCAGGCCCCATACTGTTGCTCGTGTTCGATGAGGATTCTGCTCATCCACGCTGGCAACTGTCGTGATACGCTACGCAAAGCCGCGAACTCATTTGTGCCAATGCGATGCCGGAGATCTTCAACCGTTGCTGTCGATACTTCGTTGAGCCCAAGGTACCACATAGCCGTAAGAGCCAGGCCAGCGGGTCTGTCCGCCAAAAGAAGTCTGCGCGGACTTACGTTACGAAGAATCAGCATGGTCTTGCCCATTCGAATCTTGCGAGCTGTTCCAGTCGTGTAGTAGATGTGCTTCGTGGGAACCTGCGTCGTCAGTCCCATGCGACGAGCTGCTTCGGCCCCACTTACCTGGAATGTCATTCCAGATTCGGCAAGGATGCTTCGAACAACATCTTCAGGATTCGCGGCGACTGGACCGACGAAACGATTAGACTTTGGTTTCATGTACACTCCGCGAGAGACCCTCACGATCGTCCCATCATCAACGAAGCGCCCAAGTACCTTATCAACCGCCGCTCGAGTCCCGCAGTCGAAAAATCGAGAGCAATGCACCGGCTGACCCGGCTCGAGTTGGCCAATGCGCTCACGGATTGCCATTGTGGCATTCAACGGGGTAAGCATGTCAGAAAAATACATCGTATTTCCGACATTTTCAATCATAACAACTGATTCGGCAGCCATAATCCCCGTATTTTCGTGCCACACTCTCCGCCCCGTACCAAGGACACACCCCATGAACAAGATCGGACTCTTATTCGGCATGGAACAGTCGTTCCCGCCAGCGCTGGTGGAGGAGATCAATGCACGCCATGCCGGGGTGGCCGCTGAATTCGTCAAGATTGGGGCGGTAACGTTGGAGTCGCTCTTCGAGTATGATGTGATCCTGGACCGTATCTCGCAGGACGTGCCGTATTACCGTGCCATGCTGAAGCTGGCCGCTCTTAACGGTGTCCGTGTGGTCAACAACCCGTTCTGGTGGTCAGCCGACGACAAGTTCTTCAACTACGCGCTGGCCGATAAAGTGGGCATTCCGGTGCCGCGCACGGCCTTGCTTCCGAGTAAGAACCACCCGCCGGACACCACCGCAGAGTCGTTTCGTAATCTGACCTATCCACTGAACTGGCAGGAGATCTTCGACCACGTGGGCTTTCCGGCCTATCTCAAGCCATTCGATGGAGGGGGCTGGAAGCACGTGTATAAGGTCACTTCGATCGATGAGTTCTTTACGGCGTACTCGGAAACGCAAGACATCGTGATGACCCTGCAGGAAGGGATCGAATTCACCGAATACTACCGCTGCTACTGCATCGGGAAGAAGCACGTGCGCATCATGCCCTATGAGCCCCGTAACCCTCATCATCTTCGCTATCAAGCCGGCTTTGCGCCAACACCGGAAATGCTTGCTCGGCTCGAAGAGTACTGCATCAAGATCTGCACGATGCTGGGCTATGAATTCAACACCATCGAATTCGCTGTCCGCGATGGCATCCCTTACGCTATCGACTACATGAACCCTGCCCCCGATGCCGAACGCACATCGGTTCAGGAAGACAACTTCCAGTGGGTCCTCAAAACAACCGCTGACTACCTCATCGAACTTGCCCAACAAGGCCGCCGCGTTCCTACGGAATACAGTTGGAGCAAGATGATGACAGGTGATAAGTGACGAGAGACGAGAGACGAGAGACGAGAGACGGGCCATTGATTTACTAGCCCCGGGCCTTGGCCCGGGGAAACGAGAAAATGAGATAGCCCCGGGCCTTGGCCCGGGGAAACGAGAAAATGAGATAGCCCCGGGCCTTGGCCCGGGGAAACGAGAAAATGGAATAGCCCCGGGCCGTAGCCCGGGGAAAAATGAGAGCTAAAGAAATGATCATCAATCTCGACGGCATATCGCTCAAGATCGAAGATCTGGAGCGGGTTGCGTTTGACATATCAATTCGCATTGACGTTGCGCCCGAGGCACGGGAGAAGGTGCGAGCAGCTCGCGCAGCGGTTGACCGTTGGATCGATGAGGGGCGAGTGATCTACGGCATGACCACCGGCTTTGGTGAGTTTGCCAATGTGGCTATTTCGCGCGATGACGTTGAACGGCTACAGGAGAACCTGATCATCTCGCACTCAGCGGGAACGGGTGAGCCCCTTCCCGAGGCCATCGTTCGAGCAATGATGGTTCTGCGTATCAACGCTCTCGCCAAGGGGCATTCTGGCGTACGAGAGTCGACGCTTGATGCGCTTGTTGCCATGGTGAACGCCGGCATTGTGCCCTACATTCCGAGTCAGGGCTCGGTTGGATCCAGTGGTGACCTTGCGCCCCTTTCCCATCTCGCTCTGTGTCTGATTGGAAGGGGCGAGTGCCTTGTAGATGGAGTTCGCACGCCGAGTGCCGAAGTACTTCGCGCGCATGGCATCGAGCCGGTGCGGCTTGCCGCAAAGGAAGGCTTGGCACTGATCAACGGCACGCAGATGATGTGTGCCTACGGTGCGCTCACGGTTGCGCGCGCTCGACGCTTGGCCCGCACAGCCGACCTGGCCGGTGCGATGTCGCTGGATGCGCTTCGTGGATCGGATACAGCATTTGATGAGAGGCTCCATGCTGTGCGTCCGCATCCGGGACAGATGCGTGTGGCCGAAAATCTGCGAACGCTCGTTGTCGGCAGTCAGATCCGGGAATCCCACCGCACGGGTGACGGAAAGGTGCAGGACGCATACAGTTTGCGATGCATGCCGCAGGTGCATGGTGCCTCGCGCGATACGATCGAGTACGCTGCGGGCGTGATCGAGCGAGAGATGAACAGCGCAACAGACAACCCGCTCATCTTTGCCGATGACGACGTGCACCTTCAAGGCGGCAACTTTCATGGACAGCCCCTTGCCCTTGTGCTGGACTTTCTTGCAATCGCCATGGCGGAGCTGGCAAGCATTTCCGAACGCCGTACCGAACGAATGGTCAACCACGCTCTTGGTGGACTGCCGCGTTTCCTTACGCGGGAAGGGGGCTTGAACTCGGGCATGATGATCGCGCAGTACACGGCTGCTGCACTGGTGAGTGAGAACAAAGTGTTGGCGCATCCGGCAAGTGTCGATAGCATTCCAACGTCGGCCAACCAGGAAGACCACAATTCGATGGGCAGTATTGCCGCACGCAAACTCTGGGATGTGATGCGTAATGTGGAAGCGGTCATTAGCATTGAGGTGTTGTGCGCAAGTCGCGGCATCGAGTTGCTACGTCCACTGCGGTCGTCAGACATCTTGGAGCGGGCGATGACGGCAGTTCGGCAGGTGGTGGCGTTCACCGAACAGGACGTGGTGCTCTACCACGACATGGAATCGGCCCGTGCCCTTGTCAGCAGTGGATCGTTGCTAATGGCCGTCGATCCCGATTCTTCGATCATCCGCTAACAGATCCATGCATATCCAGTGGCACTCTTCACCGGTTGATGCCGTTGAGGCGGCCCTCGAAACGTCAAGGATCAACGGTCTAGACGAGACCTCGATCGCAGAGCGATTGCATCGTCATGGACGCAATGTCTTACCCAAGGGGCGAGCCGAACACCCGGTGCTTCGCTTTCTGCGGCAGTTCCATGCGCCCCTTGTCTACATTCTCATTGC
>JBILLF010000101.1:0-6072 GCA_044376225.1 Patescibacteria group bacterium
ACTTGAGGATGGACCAGGCCCTCGGCAGACGCGCCGTGATGTGCTGGTGCGCCACGACTTCAATGCATCGATACCACTCTTTACGATCGAACCATCTGTGCTCTACGGAGTGTCCGATCGCTTGGTCGCACAGGCTGGACTGCGCCTTGGCATCATGGGAAGTACGAGCTATACGCAGCGTGAAACCCTCATTTCTCCTGAGGGGTATGTCTTTCTGAATGGTTCGACCATTCGCAACCCGTCGCAAGGACCAATACCACTGGCTGCGGTGCAGCAGCTACACGCTGTGTTGGGCATGAGGTATGACCTTGTCCGAACGAACACCTACACCGTGTCACCTGAGGTGCGCTATGCTATGCCCCTTGGTAACGTCTCTGATGTATCGTGGAGTGTGCATCAGTTGATGGCCGGAGTGAGCGTACGGTTTGGCATCTATCGTCCGATCGATGCGGTCACCATCCGAGATACGGTCTATAAGCGCGATACGTCAACGATCGTACGTCGCGGAATCACCGAACCCCGCGTTGAACGGGTTGACGTTTCAACAGCGGAGGCCACGCGTCGTGATGGCGATAGCATCTTCGTGACGACCACGATTTCTGAGAGCTATCGTAAGGAGTTGCCGGCGCCGTTCGATCCGGGTCTTAGCGTTCGTATCGTGGCAGGGGGCGATGCTGGCAAGGAGGAGAAGCTCACACGTATGCGCGTGGAGGAACTCGACGTCATCGAGAACTATCCGATGCTGCCGCAGCTTTTCTTTCCTGAGGGGAGTGCCGACCTGTCGAAGACCAAGCAACGCCTGCTTTCATCGGCCGAAGCCTCGTCATTCTCACTTTCATTGCTGACGCGTGACCAGATTGGTGTATACGCGAATCTGCTCAATGTGATCGGTCAGCGTCTAATGCAGGATCCAACCAGCAAGATCACGGTGGCTGGATACTGCAGTAATGCTGGTGTCGAACAGGGTGGTCGAGATCTCTCGCGCTCTCGTGCTGAAGTCGTGAAGTCCTATCTGACCACTGTGTGGCAAGTCGATCCACAACGCATCGTCGTAAAAGCTGGACTCCTGCCGGATCAGCCAGCTAATTCCACAAGTCCGGAAGGTCGTGCAGAGAACCAGCGTGTCGAGATCACGGCTTCAGCTCCGGAGATCCTTGAGCCGATCGAGTTTCGCGACAAGGACCTCATCGTTACGCCACCGGTTATCAGCATAGGATCAGCTCTGAAACAGGAAGACGACATCAGCAGCTGGTCGCTGATTCTTGAACAGGCTGGACGTCTGCTCTACACGTCCAAAGGTGACGGTCCGCCGGAGAACGTTTCATGGGACCCCGCAAAGGCCACCGCTCGTCCGCGAAAGAACGATCCGATCATTGCCAGGTTGCGAGTTCGTAACGACCGCGGTGAAAGTGCCGATGCATCGGACACGGTGACGGTTGAGTATGTCACGTTGCAGACGATGCGGGCACGCCAGGAGGAGGGCAAGATCGTAGAGCGCTATTCGTTGATCGTCTTTGATTTCAATAGCGCTCAGCTCAATCCAGCAAACCAGCGAACGATGGATCGCGTAAAGGCCCGCATTCAGCCCGAATCGAAGGTTCGCATCGTCGGATACGCTGATAAGACGGGCAACCCGGAGTACAACCGTACCCTAGCCCGAAAGCGCTGTCTTGAAGTCCAGAAGGTGCTTGGTCTTCCGGACGATCGTGTGACGCTTGAGCCCGTGGGCTCAGACCGACAGATCTTTGAGAATGAAACTCCGGAAGGACGTTCGTATTCTCGCACGGTTCAGATCGAACTCGTCACACCGATTCGCTGAGTTTCTCATGCTGCAGGGTTCTGCGCGCCCCTTGCCATTTATAATCCTTACCCTCGTTCTTGGAGTCATCAGCTGCACCAAGCCCGGCGCACCTGAGGGAACGCTGCGTACTGCCCGGGGCGGGCTGTACTATGGCGGCATCTACCGTCAGAACGAGACGGGCGAGATCCGCACGTTGGATCCGGCCCAGATCAACGACATCACATCATCGCATGTGTCGATCAATATCTTCGATCAGCTCGTTCACTTTGATACTGATCTGAACATGGTCCCGGGTCTGGCAAAGCGCTGGATGATCTCGGAAGATGGTCTGACGTACACCTACATCCTGCGTTCTACGGCACGCTTCCATGATGATCCCTGCTTCCCCAATGGCAAGGGGCGGGCAGTCACCGCACGTGATGTGCTCTACAGCTTCACGCGCATCTGTGACGTGCGCGCCGGTACGCGCAGCGACGCGTACTTCCGAGACAAGGTCATGGGCGCCACCGAGTACTACCGCTCAACGCAGGAGGCCGCCCGAACGGGTCAGCCACCGCGTGTGAGTGGTGTACGGGGCTTCGAAGTACCCGACGACACAACGTTCATCATACGGCTGACGAAGCCCTTCGCCCCTTTCGAATACACCGTGACGCAGACGTCAATGGGCATCGTTCCGCGAGAGGCCGTGGACTATTACGGCAAGGACTTCTTTCAGCATCCTGTGGGGTCGGGACCGTTTCGGTTTGTCTCGTGGACGCCTGACCGTGACCTGTTTGTGAAACGCAACCCAACCTATTGGGACGTGGACGAACGCGGCAACCGCTTGCCCTATTTCGATGGCATTCGCTTTTCGTTCATCAAGGACGATAAGCTGCAGCTCCTGGAGTTCGCTGCTGGTAATCTTGAAGAGAGCTTTCGCATTCCAAATGAGTTCTTCGCCGATATTGTTGATGAGAACAAACAGCCCAAGGGTAAATGGTCGCGCTATCAGCTTCTGCACAAGACAGCGCTCTCCACGCAGTTCTATGGAATGGTCACCACCAAGGGCGTCTTCCGCGATGCGAGGGTGCGAAGAGCGATCAACTATGCCGTGGATCGCAATCGTATCATTCGGTACGTTCTCAAAGGACAGGCCGCCGGACCGGCGCACCATGGCCTTGTTCCACCGTCTATGCCGGACTACCAATCGGATAGCGTCATCGGTTACTCGTTCAACCCCACTCGTGCGCGTGAGCTGCTAGCCGAGGCTGGCTACCCAAATGGATTGGGGTTCCCAGAGATCACGCTTCAGCTCAATGCAGGGGGTGGTCGCAACGTGTCGATCGCTGAAGCCATTCAGGGCATGCTTAAGGAGCATCTCAACATCAACATCAAGCTTCAGCAGGTAGAGTTTGCGCAGCACCTGTCAGATATCGACAAGGGCAAAGCACCGTTCTTCCGTCTCGGGTGGGTTGCCGACTATCCGGACCCCGAGTCGTTCCTGAATCTCTACTACGGCAAGCTTGTTCCGTCGGACGACGAGGACTCGCCGATCAACTCCACGCGCTTCCGCAATGCGGAGTTCGACCGGCTCTTTGAAGAGGCCATATCGACCACCGATCGCGCAGAGCGAATGCGACTGTATCGTAAGGCGGAGCAGATCGCCATCGAAAACGCTCCTATGCTGCTGATCCTGAACGACGAAGACTACCGCTTTGTGCAGCCGTATGTGAAGAACCATCCGCACAATTCCATGGACCGCACCAATCACCATCGCACGTCGATGGTGCCGGTGCAGTGAGCCCCCTGACAGATACCATCACCACGGAGAACCGATATGTCAACTGCACTCATCACAGGAGCCTCGGGCGGAATTGGATACGAGCTTGCTTTGGAACATGTGCGACGTGGAGGTGATGTGATCCTCGTTGCTCGCAGCGAGCAAAAGCTCAATGAGTTTCAGTCAGCATGGCAGACGACCTATGGTGTAACGGTTCATGTGATTGCCATGGATCTTGCCCAGCGGGGCAGTGCCCAGGTGCTTTATGACGCTGTTGTTGCAAAGGGGCTCACGGTTGACATCCTTATCAACAATGCCGGGTTTGGACTGTATGGTCTTTTTGAAGAGAGCGATGTAGAACGTGGTCTGGAGATGCTCGAGCTGAACGTCGTCACGCTAACGGCTTTGACGCGTCTCTTCGTAGTCGACATGGTGCGTCGTCGCTCCGGACGCATCATGAACGTTGCCTCCACGGCGGCCTTTCAGCCAGTTCCGTTGTTTGCCCAGTACAGCGCAACCAAGGCCTATGTGCTGAGCTTTTCCGAGGCACTCAACAACGAAGTATCCGACCGAGGAGTCACTGTCACAACGCTGTGCCCAGGTCCAACCACCTCCGGCTTCCAGGACGCTGCCGCCATGCACGAGGCCCGCATGGTCGATCAGCGCCTGATGGCAACATCAGCGGATGTTGCACGCTATGGTTATGATGCCATGTTGAGTGGCAAGACCGTTGCCGTGCACGGCAACCTGAACCGGCTAATGACGTTGCTCGTTCGGTTTACACCCCGCAGTATCAACGTCCGTGTTGGACGCATGATCGCGGAGAAGAGGTAGGGTGGGGGTAACTTTTCCATAGAATTGATGTCTCTGTAAAGGTGATCTGAACTGATGACCGCAACAGCTCGCCGCAATCCTGATCAACATCTGCCCGAAAAATCTTCTGATGTGTTTACGTTGCAGAGGAACACTGCGCTCATGTTTGCCATGGATGTGAGTAGATCATGTGTCTAATGCTCGTTTTGATTTCGTCTCCAATGCCACAGTGCCTGCCCAGCTGAAGTTCCATGCTGCCCATGATTCATCGACTTGCTTTTATTTCTGTGATAGGACTGTTCTCTTTCGTTGCCCAGCATCCACGGTGCATTGCCCAGATCGACACTGCGTTTCAGCAGCGTGTGTTGAGTTCTAACTCCGGTTCGAGCCTAGGTTATACGGTTGAGGGTCTATCGCCATCGGTGGGTGATGACGAGCTCGTGCAGTTGGTGAAGGGGCGTGGTCTCATGACAATCTCGCTTTCGAAAAGAACTGGTGCTATAATGAAGCAGCCCGAGCAGCTGGGTGCTTATCAGTATTTGGACGGTTCATGCACGATGGGCGAAGGGGTGTTGATTGTACTTCGGGCAAACGCCAGTACCCTTGTCTTCATTGAACCAACCGGAGAAGTTGAAGAGAGGATTCCTCCGCAGAGCAGTACTTCTATTGACCTCAAGGAGAATGGACCGGTGATCTTCAGGACCAGCACTTCTTCGTTGGTCTCTGGAGATGCCGGACGCACGTGGAGTATGATCCCTCGTGCACAAGCGTCCGTTCAGAAGTCGCCTCCCGGGACGATGGTGGTGAATGTCGGAGCGGGGACAGGCAAGCCGCATATCATCGAACAGCGTGACGTTCAAACGCTTCGTCGGATCGGACTTGAAACCCTCGATCCGGTCAGCACACGTGTGTTTGGTGAGTCCGAAGCACTCGCCTGTATTGTTCAGAGAAACAGGGCTTCGAGATTGGTGATAGTTCCCTTCGATGACTCGACATCCACAATGATCGATACGATTACGCTCGACAACGGGCAACGCCGAGCAGTGGTTCCGAGATTCATTGAGCGATTAAGCTCCGGGGCACTGCTCATTGCAGACTCATCAGGAGCACTGTACCGATGGAGCAAGGGACGTGGTTCTGAGATCCAACGAGCGAATGTTGGCAGTCCGATGGGATACGGATTTCCTGTCCGAGGATTTTCATACTGGTGCGGTCAGATCAACGACTCAATGGTCGTACATCAGGTCGAGTGCAGTGATCCTCCGGTCATTCGTCGATTTGCGTTTCACATAGATATTGCCGGCCCAGCACGAGGCACGTATTGGAATAGATCGTACACCGTAGAGTACAGTATTGGTAGGCGCGGCTTTGTCATCGCCGCTGAGGACCCTTCCAAGAGTGGCATTGTTGACCTAACTGGAGGGAAGCCGGTCATCTACAGCGTTGGATCATTCATGCGTGACGTCGACATCTTTCCGTATCAGTCCATGCTGGCCTCATGGCGTTCAGCTGACGGTAGCCGAGATGTCGTTCTGAATGATCTGGCTACCATCCTTCGGGTCGATTCGTCGGGCTTCGGATTCATAGCGCATGCACAGTCCTGTGTTTCCGGTGATGAGTCGCGGCCAAACTTTACCACCGTTAACGATCGCCTCTTTCAACGCTGGCGTGTGCGCGGTTTTCCGCAGCCGGTGGTTCG
>JBILLF010000103.1:0-5961 GCA_044376225.1 Patescibacteria group bacterium
ATGACCGGCGTGCCGAAGAGCGATCCAAATGAACCGACGTTCGTGACGGTGATGGTGCCTCCGGCGATATCATCTGGAGACAGCTTCTTGGTGCGGGCTTTGTTAGCAAGATCGTTCATCATGCGGGCAACGCCCGTGACGTTCAGGTTCTCTGCACCCTTGATGACCGGCACGATGAGGTTTCCATCGGGCAGGGCCGTAGCCATGCCGAGGTTCACACGGCGGTGTTGGATGATGTTCTTTCCATCGACGCTTACGTTAATCCGTGGGAAGGCCTTTACGCCTTCGCACACGGCGTAGCCGAAGAACGGATTGAACGTCAACTTGAAACCTTCGCGTGCGCCGAATGTGTCCTTCACCTTGTTGCGGAGCTTGACGATGCCCGTCACGTCTGCCTCGGCAATCGAGGTTACGTGTGGCGAGGTGTGCTTTGAGCGAACCATATGCTCGGCGATGAGCTGACGCACACGGTCCATCGGAATAATCTCCGTATCGGCACCAGCCGGGATGTTCAGCGTAGGGAACGCGTCCACTGTTGCGGCAACCGGTGCTGCTGCAGCGGCTGGGGCTGCTGCGACAGGAGCTGCTGCTGCACCAGTAGCACGACGGGACAAGTACCCCATGATGTCATTCTTCGTAACACGTCCTTCAAGCCCCGTTCCAATGATGGAATCGAGTTCCTGCACAGACACACCTTCGGCCGCGGCAATGCTGCGGACAAGGGGCGAGTAGAACCGCGCACCGGACTGGCGTGGAATGCTTGATGTGGCAGCACCGCTGATATGAGCCACAGGAGCTGCTACAGCCGGAGCTGCGGCGGCCACAGGAGCTGGAGCTGGAGCCACGGCAACTGGCGCAGGGGCCGGAGCCGGTGCGGCAGCACCCGAGGAAAGGCGGGCGATAACTTTACCAACCTCAACGACATCTCCTTCGGCAGCAAGAACTTCGACGAGAGTACCAGCCGACGGTGATGGAACTTCAGTATCGACTTTATCAGTGGAGATCTCAAGGAGCACTTCGTCGCGCTCAACCTTATCTCCGGGCTTCTTTACCCAGCGCAGGACCTTGCCCTCCTGAATCGACTCGCCCATCTTTGGCATGACAACGTCCACCGTTGCACCGCTGGCAGCCGGAGCCGGAGCTGGTGCAGGGGCCGGTGCAGCGGCCGGAGCCGGTGCTGGTGCTGGTGCTGGTGCGGGAGCGGGAGCGGCAGCCTGCGGGGCCGGTGCCGGCGCACCTGCGGCATCGCCGAGGATGCAGATGACCTTCCCCACCTCCACGGTGTCGCCTTCCTGAAAGAGGATCTGGCTGATTACACCAGCGGCCGGTGAGGGCACTTCGGTATCAACCTTATCGGTTGAGATCTCGAGAATGACCTCGTCGCGCTCGACCTTATCACCGACGTTCTTGACCCAGCGCAGGATCTTGCCTTCTTGGATGGACTCGCCCATTTTGGGCATGACGACTTCGATGCTCATGAATTCGACCTTGGCGAAATGTTCGTGCGACTTCGTTCGACTGGAAAACGGACTACAAAACTAACCAATTCGGCGAACCCGCCGTTGATGCACCGTCGATGATTTGCCATGGTCTCTTATTACCCCAACAGGTTATGCAAAGCCCCCTTCAACTCGGGGAAACGGAACCTGAAGGATGTGCCCAGTAGGCGCATCGGTACGACGTTGGCGCTATGCAGGACCATGTCAGCCTGACGTCCAAGCAAGAGTCTCAGCGCAAAGCTCGGTACCGGGAAGAATGTGGGCCGGCCCATCACAGCGCCCAGCTCGCGGACGAATTCCCTCATGCTTACGCACTGTGGTGCTACGACGTTATACGGTCCACTGGCCGATTCTGTGGATGCGGCCCACAGAAAGGCATCGACCACGTCAGCACGATGAACCCACGGAAACATCTGTTGTCCACTGCCTAGCACCCCCCCAAAAAAGAGCCTCATCGGCAGAAGGAGCTTGGCGAGTGCACCGTCGGCCGGGTCGAGGACCACACCAATGCGCAAAAGCACTACGCGCGTGGTGTCGGAGGCTTCCATTGCGGCATCCTCCCAAGCCTTTGTGACTGAGGCCAGAAAGGTCTGGCCTGCCCCCATGGCCTCGTTTGACGGTACATACGTGTCACCGTAATAGCCGATTGCCGAGGCATTGATCAGCGCTGGCTTGGAAGGGGCTTTGCGGATCGCTGCAACGATCTGGCCTGTCGTCTCAACCCGGCTGGCGAGGATCGCATGGCGGACCTTCTGACTCCATCGGCGCGTTCCGACGTTTTCACCAGCGAGGTTGATCACCACGTCGGATGAAGCCACGGCAGAATCCAGGGCGTCATAGCCCAGCACCGCACAACCGGGCAGGGTCCGGCGCGAGCGCGAGATGATGGTGACAGAGTGTCCGCCCGCAATGGCGGCCGAGGCGATTTGACGTCCGAGAAATCCCGAACCTCCGACGATCAGATATGAGCTCATAGAAGGGTAGTAACGAAAAAGCCCATCCGATAGTTCGGACGGGCTTCTGTACTGTCGTCGTGAAAAAGGCCTATCAGTCCTGAGCGATCACCCACACCTTCAGCGGCGCGATTACATCGGTCATGAGCTTGACCTTGACGTCGAAAATGCCGAGCGTTTTGATCGGCTCATCGATCATCACATGGCGCTTATCCACACGGAACCCGCGCAGCTCCAGCTCCTGTGCGATCATCGGTGCCGTGACCGAACCGAAGAGACGACCCTCTTCACCAACCGGCATCGAAATAGTGATCTGCATTTCACCAAGCTGGCTTGCGGTGGCTTCGGCCTGCTGGCGAGCCTTATCCATCTTGGCTTCGTAGTGCTTCTTCTCAGTTTCCAGGGCCCGGATCGCACCAACCGTGGCATAGTACGCCATTTGGTTCGGGATCAGATAGTTGCGGGCATAGCCGGGCTTTACGGTGATGATTTCGCCGATGTTACCCAGATTTTCAACGTCTTGTCGCAGGATGATCTTCATTGTCGTTCCTTCAATTCAGGGGGCGCACAGCGCCATATTGAGTGTTCAGAATCGGAGGGCCTTAGACCGGTGATCCGGTCTTGGCAGCTTCGGCCATAGCAGCAGCGCGGGCAGCCTGAGCTTCTGCGCGAACCTTGCGGAACTCGCGGAGCTTCGGATCGAGCTGCACCGTCAGGTGACGCATCACGTTCTCTTCCAGGAAGAAGTACTTCTCAAGAAGCGGAAGTGTGGCCGGTGGAGCTTCGAAGGCGGCGTACACATAGTAGCCGTTGAACTTCTTGTTGATGGGGTAGGCCAGGCGGCGGCGACCCATCTTGTTCAGCTCGACGATGGTGGAGCCGTTCTCTTCGAGGAACGCCGTGGTGCGGGCAATCACTGCCTCAACGTCGTTGTCCTCAAGAACAGCGTTAATGATGTAAGTAGCTTCGTACAGACGACGATCGCTCATGTGGAACTCCTGTGGTTGCGAACTGCAGTCGTCGGCGTCCGGACCGACGACAGGATGAGTAGTTGCGAATAGAGCCTGCAAACCTACGGCAGCAGATTGGTTTTCCCAAACCCCTTGCCTGATGTTGTTTCTGCCGTTTGGGGTTTATCCGCAGAAGCCCCCTTGCTGTTACGCCACGGTAAAGGTGCCCCAAAACCGTTTCCGACACAGAACGATACACCTTTTTTCCCGTATCTTTCGGCCCCCTCGAAGTTGGCTAAGCTCCTGTTAACGGTGCTCAGTTGATCAAAGGGGGCAAGCGATCGCCACAGCAGCGAGCACGTTGAACCGTTTTTCCTCTCATAAGTCGTTCCAGCAATCATGTCTGAACAGCAACTCGACAGTGCCGAAGGTACCGTCATTCCGGCCGGCGAAACCGCTGGCGAAACAGCACCCGTCGTTCCATCTGAATCTGAAGCTCCCGTTAGTGCAGCAGTAGAAGCTCCTGCACCGGCAGCTGAAGAAGCTCCTGCACCGGCAGCTGAAGAAGCTCCTGCACCGGCAGCTGAAGAAGCTCCTGCACCGGCAGCTGAAGAAGCTCCTGCACCGGCAGCTGACGAAGCTCCTGCACCGGCAGCTCCTGTCATGTCCGATGAAGAGCGCGAAGAGCAAGCCCGCAAGAAAGAAGAAGAGCGCAAGCGCAAGGAGGCCGAAAAGGCCCAGCGTGATGCGGCCTTTGCCACGCTGCAGTCATTTAAGGATGCATCGGGGACCTTTGAGGTGGACATTCAGGAGCGCGTCAAGGGTGGACTCCGAGGTGACTTTCAGGGTTTGCGGATTTTCTTACCGGCATCACATGTCGGGCTTCGCAAGAGTGCGACGGATGAAGAGTTGCAGTCACTGATCGGCAATACGGTTCGCGTAAAGGTACACGAGCTGCAATCGGATGACACGGGATACAAGTCTGCCGTTGTTACACGTCGTGACCTTCTGCTTGACGATATGTGGAATTCAATCGCCGTTGGCAACACGCACGATGGCGTAGTGACCTCACTGACGGCCTTCGGTGCCTTTGTGAACATCGGCGGTCTCGAGGGTCTTGTTCACGTCTCGCGTCTGTCGCGGTCACGTGTGAACAACCCGAGTGAGGTGGTCCGTAAGGGAGAGAAAATCAAGGTCACGATCGTCGAGATCGACCGTGAGAAGAAGAAGATCGCCCTTTCGCACCGTGAGCACGAAGCTGACCCATGGGTGGGCATAAGCGCTGACTACCCAGTTGGCAAGCGCGTTACGGGAACGGTGGAGCGCATCACTGATTTCGGTGCCTACGTCAAGGTTGCTCCAAAGATCGAGGGGCTGCTGCGCGTAAGTGAACTCAGTTGGACACGCCGCGTCAAGCATCCATCGGAGATCATCTCCGTGGGCCAGACTATTGAAGTTGAAGTTCTCTCCTGCAACGAAGAAAAGCATCAGCTCGGACTTGGATACAAGCAAACTCAGCCAAATCCATGGCTGACGCTTGCCAATGAGATGCCGGTCGGAAGCGACGTCGAAGGATCTGTCCAAAGCGTCAGTACGCAAGGGGCTGTTATCCGCGTCAAGGATGCCTTTGATGGCTTCATGCCTCGCTCCAAGATGGCAGGTAGCCGTGGCGGCAAGATGCCCGTCAACCCGGGCGACGTTGTGCAATGCGTCGTTGCCGACGTGAATGTTGAAAATGCCAGCCTCATTCTTGCGATGCGCAACGAGGACGGTAGTGTTGCTGGCGGCCAGTCCGATGAGTACCGTAGTGGTGGCGGACGTCCTCGCGAGCAGCGTGACCGCGAACGTGACTTCGACCGCGAACGTCCACGTCCGCAACCTGCTCCACAGCAGCAGTCGCCCGGCGTTACGCTGGGTGAACTTCTCCGTGATGCCGACAAGACGATCCTTGGCCAGTAAGCACCACGTAAAGCAGTAGAGTATCCGACGCCGGAATCTCCAACGAGGTTCCGGCGTTTTCGTTTCCGCTTGTGATGGTTTGGTATTTTGCTGCCCCGATGACACAACGTTTCACCACCGTACTGCTGATTGCGCTCCTTGCAGGAGTGATGGGTTCGTTGGCCCTTCAGGCCCAGACGTCCACCATCCTGCAGCAGCCACGCCCGCTGTCTCCGACGGAGTTCATCTCTGCCGACACCGCTCGTGAGATCCGTCCGGGTGTTCCCGGTGCCGGCCAAGCCCCGAGTAGCGCCGAGCAGGATTCAATGTATCGTCGGGCCTTGAACGAGCCGATCACCGCTCCCACGCGCTTTGCCATTTCCGTGCGTGAGACATCAGCCATGTTGCTTCGGCAGGCCCGCGAGAATGCCAGCCGCACCATCTGGGATGCCATCGACGAAGTGATGGACATTCCGGAGGCGATCTACAAGCCCCGTGACAAAGACGTTGTGCAGTACCAACTGACACTGGCAAATGCCATGTACGTGCCAGGGGTGTTGCTTCGTCCGATGGGCACTGGCAACGTGCAGGTCAGCTTCTCGGACATCGCCAAGGTCTTCG
>JBILLF010000105.1:0-5958 GCA_044376225.1 Patescibacteria group bacterium
GGTGGTCGTTGCGGGTTCGATTCCTGTCGACTACGTATCCAGTGTCAGAAAGAAGACCGAAAACCTTGCGGACAAAACAGTCGATAAGTATTCCCTCATCCTGTTTGATTTCGATGATTCCGAGCTGACAACCGAGAACATCTCCGTACTCGAACAGATGGTACTTCCCAACATCCGTTCGGTATCGAAGGTCAATATCATCGGGTACTCGGACCGCATCGGCAACGACGAGTATAATCTGAAGCTCTCACGGGAACGTGCAGAGGCCGTTCGGACGTTTCTCCAGACGCGGGCCAAGGAAGCAACCTACTCGGTGAACGGTGTAGGTGAGGCAACAGAGGTGTTTCCAAATTCCATCCCGCTCGGCCGACAACTCTCTCGGACGGTTCAGGTTATCGTCGAAACGCCGCGACGCTAGCCCCCTAACCAACATTTCTGCACACGACACCGGACACCACGTTGGACTATCGGTTCCTGAACGACATCAATTCGCCGGCTGATCTTCGCAAGCTTCACGAAACGGATCTGCGTCAAGTCAGTGACGAGGTGCGCGAGTATCTCATCGATACTATCACGAAGGTGGGTGGCCACTTTGGAGCTGGTCTCGGTACGGTCGAACTCACGGTGGCTCTGCACTATGTGTTCAACACGCCTGCCGATAAAATCGTGCTTGACACGGGCCACCAGGCCTACCCGCACAAGATCCTTACCGGACGGAAGGATCAGCTCCATACGATCCGCCAGAAAGGGGGCCTTTCTGGCTTCCTTAAGCGTTCTGAGAGCGAGTATGATGACTTTGGTGCGGGCCACGCAACAACGTCCATTTCCGCGGCCCTTGGCATGGCCGCTGCACGGGATCAACTTGGTCTGGATTACAGGGTTGTTGCCATGATCGGCGACGGCGCAATGACGGGCGGCCTGGCCTATGAGGCAATGAACAACTGCGGCGTCATCAAGAGCGACATGCTCGTGGTGCTCAACGACAATAACATGTCCATTGCCCCGAATGTCTGGGCGCTATCGAATTACTTCTCGGAACTTTTTGCCTCCGAGCGTGGACGTCGCCTTCGCGAGAAGATCGGGACCATGACGGATAAGATGGATGGTTTCGGTGACCGCATCAAGTCGCTGGCCCATCGCATTGAAGGCGGCATGAAAGCCGTCATCACGCCGGGTATGCTCTTTGAAGCTCTGGGCTTTCGGTACTTCGGCCCTGTGAACGGACACAACGTCGGGCAACTGGTGACAATGCTTCAGGGCATTCGCGAGATGAAGGGTCCCATTCTTCTGCACGCCATCACGCAAAAGGGCAAAGGATACGGGCCGGCGGAGCGAGACAAGCAGTTCCTCCATGCCATCGGCAAGGTTGACAAGATCACCGGCAAGGCCGTTTCATCAGCCCCGCCTGCAGTGGCGCCCCCTCCCACGTATCAGAAGGTGTTCGGAGAAGCGCTCACGGAGATCATGAACCAGAAGGCCAACGTTGTGGGCATCACGGCGGCAATGCCCGACGGTACGGGTCTCGACATTGTTCAGAAGACCCATCCCAAGCGCGTCTATGACGTCGGCATTGCCGAAGGACACGGCGTAACGTTTGCTGCCGGCCTAGCAACGCAGGGCATTGTACCTGTGGTGGCCATCTACTCATCGTTCTTGCAGCGGGCATTCGACCACATAGCGCACGATGTTGCACTCCAGCACCTGCATTGCGTCTTTGCGCTCGATCGTTCAGGGCTTGTCGGAGCTGACGGCCCAACGCACCATGGCGTGCTGGACCTCGGCTATCTGCGGATCATCCAGGGCATGGTGGTCATGGCCCCGAAGGACGAGCAGGAACTCCGAGACATGCTACATTCATCCATCTACGACTACACGGCAGGCCCAGTTGCCATCCGCTACCCACGCGGCAACGGCGTCGGCGCGCCGATCGGCCCCATGAAGTCGATTCCCCTTGGCAAGAGTGAAACACTGCGTGCTGGCAAGCACGTCGCAATACTGGCCATTGGGAAGATGGTCTCTCACGCCATCAAGGCGGCAGAGATCCTCTCAACGCAGGGCATCGAAGCCGAGGTCGTCAATGCGCGCTTCGTCAAGCCCCTTGACACAACCATGCTAGATGATGTTTCCAAGCGCATCGGCACCATCGTCACCGTCGAAGATGGTCAGATCGAAGGGGGCTTCGGCAGCGCCGTGGCAGAGTACATTGCTCAGCATCAGCCGAGCACGAAGCTCCACCTGCATGGTATCGCCGACATCTTCGTTGACCACGGTACACAGGAAGAACTTCACGCAGATCTTGGGCTGGATGCGAAAGGAATTGCGAGGAGAGTGACTGAATTACTGAATTACTGAATTACTCAATTACGGAATTACTGAAGTACTCAGTTACGGAATTACTGAAGTACTCAATTACGGAATTACAGAAGTACTCAATTACGGAATTACTGAATTACTCAATTACGGAATTACTGAATTACTCAATTACGGAATTACTGAATTACTCAATTACTGAGTTTTTGAGTTGGTAGTACATTCGTTCGATGAGTATCTCTCCGTGATTCAGCAACTCAGTAGTACCGCAACTGCGTAATTCCGTAATTCCGTAATCCCGTCATTCCGTAATCCCGTCATCCCGTCATTCCGTAATCCCGTGATTCCGTAATCCCGTCATTCCGTAATCCCGTCATTCCGTAATCCCGTCATTCCGTAATCCCGTCATTCCGTAATTCCGTAACTTCGCCCTCCCCGATCCCGTAGCTCAGCTGGTAGAGCATTTGACTTTTAATCAAAGGGCCTTGGGTTCGAGTCCCAACGGGATCACGCAAGCCTCACTGTACACGCTGCAGTGGGGCTTTTGTTATTCCTACTGCACCTTTTCTATCTAACCTTTTGCCGGATCCAATCTGCTGGATGAATCGGCATGAAGCGCAAGAATATTTGTTACGCCCCCAGAATTGGGTTCCTTGCCTGAAGTATTCGGTGATCTTCAGCTTGCGCGTCAGAGCAGGTGCTTCGGTTGGACAAATACTCGTATCGGTAACGAGCAGGGGTAATAGATTTCGTTATGCGTCGGGGCAACATCGAGTACCGGAATGGCATTGGGATTACTAACGGCAGCGGATGATCTCAGGCACACCGCGCGCAGAGGAGTGCCCAGAGGCAGTAAGGGAATCGCGAGTGGTCATCACAATGCTCACCACTCCCGCACGAACTGTTCTCCGGTCCAGCGGCAGACGGATCCGTCGGCCATGCCGAACAGCATGTTGTTTTGGCGGTCGCGGTAGATGGTCCAGATGTGGGTAGTGGTTAGACCGTTCGCTTTTGTGTAGTTCGTGAACTGAGTACCGTCGAACTTCCAGGCTCCGGTGTCTCGGTCGCCGAACCAGAGGTTGCCGTTGGCGTCCTCCCCAATGGCAAACACATGCTCCAATGTGCCAACGGGTGATGGATCGCCTCTGTGGGAGCTGTTGGGCGACACTAATCCGTGCTTGAGGGAGAAGTTCTCGAAGTGCGTTCCGTCGTAACGGATGACTCCGATACCATTGTTGCCGATCCACAGGTTGCCCTTGCTGTCTGCATAGAGTGATCGGACATGCAAGCGCCCGGTAGCGTCGTTGAATCCCAACGTTGAGTCGGTGATCACACGGAACGTGCCGTCCTTGAACCCGACCACAGCCCCATAGGCCCCGAACCAGACCGTGCCGTCTTTGGTGTGCACAGGTTTAGTGGAAAGTGTGACGTCTCGCTCAGGGTCCACCGCCTTGCCGATCGACAACATATGGTAGTGCAACGATACTCCATCATAGCGGTACACACCGGGATCGCGCTCAGTGCCATTAGCCCCAGCGGGTGAATTCTTCTTAAACCAGAGGTCGGTTGGTGCCGACGACCACGGTTCCGGGTCACTTCCGGCACGCAGTGCAAACGGAGTAAGCAAACCGTTCATGTTTCGACTCAAGCCTTTTATCCCTTCGAACCAGATCCCGCCCTGAGCATCCTCGTCGATCGAGCGGATACTCATATCGGTGAGCCCATTACTCACGGTATAGTATCGCAGTCGGCTGCCATCATACATCGCAACACCCTCGTTGTGGCTTCCGAACCAGACATTCCCCCTTGCGTCCTGAAGGATGACGCGAATGCCACTCGTGAATGCCAGGCGGTGAGTAGACGTATCAGAACTGCCCGTGCCTCGCTGCTGCGCGGAGAGTTTGGTTGACGGTGTATCGCAGGCTGCAAGTACGATCATGCACACGGCGATCGCACCGAGCAGCAGAGCGTGGTGGTGTTTCATACCAAGCAGAATGGTGAAAGGAGGTTGGACGAAAATAGTAAGGAGGCCGTGTATGGCCCATGGAGCCCCCTTCGCACCACAGCCCCACATATGCGCCTTCTTGCACGTAGTTGGCAGAATCAGTTTTTCTAGCCAGGCAATGCGATTTATGCGCGCAATAGGGGCATTCTAGAGCCCTAATTGATTGGAATCAAGGGGTGGGGTACCCTTTGGAGAATCAGATTTGGGGGCTTCAAATACAGAGGAAAATATTTCTCCCTATAAGAGCTATCCCGATATAATCACAGGGTGGTATGCTGAAGCATCATTGATGCGGATACACCAATGCAGAGTAGAGTTGCTACTGAATTTGGTTTAGAGTAGATCTGGGATTTAGTTTCATCCTCGCCAACAGGCTTAAAGCTTGTAGATGGAGCATAAGGCAGAATCTGAGACCAATTCCAACGGGATCACAAAAGCCCCACTGCTTGCGCTGCAGTGGGGCTTTTTTTTTGCTTACAGGTTTGATCAGCGCTTGACGACTTTGACCACGTTTGCCTTCGCGTCAGGGATACTCAGCAGGTACACGCCAACCGGCAGCTCTGCAATCGAAATGCTCATGGTCTCCGAGGTGATACTACCTCTGAGCGCCACCCGCCCCGTCAGATCGGAAACCACGTATTCCCTACCGATCACCGTTGATGCAACGGACAGGTGGAAGGATTCATCCGCAGGATTGGGGAACACATTCGTGGTACTCGTTTCTGTTTCATTGACGCTCGTGGGTAGGTCCTGCACGCAGCGTATGCACACACCATACTCGGACCAGTAGGCATTTCTCACGGCATAGTCCTGCGTGTGAGCCAGTTCAAGGAAGAAGCCCATGCCCGGTCCAACCTGCGATGCATACCAATAGCTGGCTGTTTTATTGTCACTCAACGAGAAGGCACCGGAGTTGGACCGACCTCCATTGGGAATCGCAGAAAAGCCAGAGGCGTTGGTGGCGTTCGGATTGGGCGCACTCCAGTATCGAGTTCCAACGTTCTTGAGTGCTCCGCCGGCGCTGTTTGGCAGGCTGGATGGCGCGCCTCCGTTGGCGTCTGGATCGAAGTAGTTGATCAAGTTGTTGAAGTCCACGATGGTCGGGACGCGCCAGCCCAGCGGACAAGGATTACGATCACCAATGGCGACGAATTGGTTGTACAACTTCCCCTGCGGACAGTCGAAGGTTATGTCGTTCCTGTACGAACACATCCCCGGACTCTTCAGCGCAGCCCATGCGGCTGAATCCGTCACATTGGCAATTGTATCACCATTCTGAAACCTGGTCGTTCGCAGGTTCTCGGCAAACCACACCAACTTGTCGATCGTGACGGTCTTGTAGTCATTGCCATCGATGTCCGTGACCTTTCCGTAGCTGACGTTCGGGTTGTGAACATCCACCGAACCACAGCTGTGATTTGTCTCCTGTCCAGTGGCCGGCAGAAACACCATCGCCGTGAGAACTGACATGATGACTGATGTGACACGATACGATACGCTGCAGGTTCTCATGGTTATCTCTCCTATCGGTTGTTGTCAGAAAAGTCAGGGCCGCGTAGCATAAGATGCTCGATGCAGCTGAGAAGTTACTACAACCGGATTCCACCTGAGCACGCACACGATCATTGAACATCGTGAAACCT
>JBILLF010000104.1:0-5958 GCA_044376225.1 Patescibacteria group bacterium
ACGATCAGAGCAGTCGCTCTACGAGATTGAGTTCGCCCATACCTATCCATGGTTGATGCGACAGGAGCCCCATGCCTACCCCCTCACGCTCTCGCCAACAAATGGATCACGTCTGAACTCATTTCTTCACAACCTTTTGCGTGTAACGCTTTTGCCGACGCTGCTGCACACGGAAGACATCAACTCAATGGCCTTCAGTATCGAGTCTCGGGTGCCATTCCTGGACCATCGTCTCGTTGATCTCTCGTTCCGAATGCCCACCGACCATAAGGTCTATCGGGGCGAGACGAAGCGTGTACTACGGGCTGCCATGCGAGGGATTGTGCCGGATGCCATTCTCGACCGTAAGGACAAAACCGGCTTCATCACACCGGGCCACATCAAGTGGCTACGTGGAGCCTTGTCCTACACCCTCGAAGGATCGTGGCAGGGAATGGATCCGTACATCGACACACAGCGGCTTGGTAGCCTCCTCGATGGGTACCGTCGCGGCGATGATTCCAACGCCCTGCTGATCTGGCGACTGGCAATGCTTCGAATGTTCCTGAACTCCCTGTAATCGAGTAGACGCCGTACTACCCTCCTCGGCGTCGAACCAAATTGACGATTCCCAGAACCATTTCCCGCTTGCTGTCCGCTACCTCGACCTCATGATCGTTCGAAAGAACCAGCCGCATGACCTTGCCCCGAATGATCTTCCGGATGTGGTAAAGGTTAACAATGTGTGAGCGATGGACCCGAATGAAATGGCCTTCGGGAAGAACGTCATCATAGTCTCCGATCGTTCGTGACATCACCAGCTGATTGCCCTTGTCAAAATGAATGACCGTATAGTTTCCTTCGCCCTTGACGTGCACGATCGACATCACGCTGCGTACGTCAATCCCCCGCTGGTGCGGAAGCGCGATCAGATCAGCCTGGTACTCCACTGTGGGGTGGCGTATGACTGAACTTCCAACAGTCCGACTATGCGCCACAGCCAGCGCGCAGGCTTCGAGTTCCCTGACGATAGTCTCGAGCGGAGGGTCGTTCTCCCAGCCATCAGGAAGAGAATCATTCTCAGAAGCCGACATGGTTCTTGCCGAGCCCCCTACCCGAAGGACATGCGGAAGACCGGGAGATTCTGGTCTGCGTCCGGCCAATAGCGCGTTTACATCAATTCCAGGTCCGATACAGATCAGATCAGGATTCGTCAGCGCACGGCGTATTCGCACTTCGTTAGCATCGGTGCACCGACAGGTGATTTCCACCGCCGTACCGGCTGCTTGTCGTAGTCTCTCTTCCAACATTACATGGTGCTCCTCCATTGCGAAGAGCAGAACTCTCAAAAACATAACGAAACTCCTAAGCAACAAATTTCCCGCAGACAGAACGAATGTATGACAGCCAATGTCATACATCCAAGTACAATGTCAGCAACCACTTTACATAGTTGTTTGCCTTTATGACGGAGATTTTCCTTCGGATTGGTTTGGCGATGTTCTGCGGTGTAGTGTATCGCAGAATGCCTGGATCGCTACCTGCGCAAGAGGTTCGGAAGGTGATATCATCGATCGTTCTCAACATCTTCATTCCACTTCTCGCCTTTGGCGTCATGTGTAGAGCACCCATCGGAAGTGATCTTCTGACGGTGCCACTTGTCTCGATCACAAGTGCACTTGTAGGACTAGTTTTGAGCTGGATCATCTATGCGCTGGCACTTCGATCACATCTATCAACGCCGGCCATTGGATCTCTCATATTGGCCTCGACGTGGTGCAATGCATTGTATATGGGACTGCCCATAACGACCACCGTTATCGGTGAGCATGTAAGCCGCATACCTATCATGTTCGATTACTTGGGTATGACGCCTCTTCTCTTCACGGTTGGTACGCTCATCGGAAGTCGATTAGGCACGACCGATGAAAAGGTGAGTATCGGCAAGGGGCTCATCCAGGCGCTCAAGATGCCACCGACGCTTGCTATGGCAGCGGGACTCATCGTGAACCTTTCCGGACTACACGTAGCTGACTGGTTTGTGACCGCCTGTAGCGTTGCCGGCAGGGTCGTTGCCCCGCTGATGCTCTTTAGCATTGGCCTGACCTTGGCGGTGCCCAAATGGAGATCCCTTGCAATTCTGATGCCCTCGGCACTCATTCGAACGATAGTCGTTCCTCTCTTTGTGTATCCACTGGCACTGGCTGTGATTGGTGAGCCGGACGTCTTTCATGCCGTGATGCTCGAGGCCGCCATGCCGTCAATGATGCTCACGATGGTCTTTGCTGAACGGTACGGCCTCGATGAGTCGGTGCTTGCCCAGGCGATCATTCTCTCTGTGCTGCTCTCGATCATCACACTCCCCCAAGTGTCCCTCTTGATGCCATAGGTGATAACTTTGCCCATGCGCTCATTGCTCAGTTCACTTCTCCGTCTTGCTCTGCATCTCTACCCGTTTGAGCGGGGAAAGTTCAGAATTCTCTCAAACGTCTTTCTTCCGTTGCTTGCTCCAAAGCCGGGTACGCCCTCTGTGACCAAGCTGAGCTATGGCCTGCGCATGAAGATCGACCCCAGTGAGTTCCTGCAGGCACACCTGTATCTGTTTGGTTCATACGAGCTGCCCACCATCCGCCACATCAGATCGTTTCTCACTCCAGGTGCGGTATGTATCGATGTCGGGGCGCAGATGGGGTACCTTTCTCTGGCTATGGCAACAAGTGCCGGACGCACGACGTTAGTCCATGCATTTGAGCCTGAGGACATTAACGCAGCACGGTTTCGTGAGAACATGGCATTGAACAACATTGAGAACGTTCAACTCCACAGGGAAGCCGTATCGAACATCGAGGGTACGCTTCATCTCTTTCTATCAAAGACTGCCAACGCCGGCACACACAGCACTCTTTACAATGAGCGCACCGTCACGGAGGAGTCCATTCAGATTCCAGCCACAACCCTGGACGCATTTGCACGCGCGACGAATCTTCCGCGGCTCGATCTGATCAAGGTTGATGTAGAGGGGGCTGAGTTCGAGGTAATCCAAGGGGCAGACAGCGTCCTACGCACCTACCGTCCGCGTGTGATCCTCGAGCTTTGCGACCGTCTGCAGATTGAACGCGGACTTAGCAGCCGCCAGATCAAGGAATTCATGGTCGAACACAACTACTCGGCGTACACAATCGCCGATGACGGAACTCCGATCCCGTCAGGACTCGACGATCCGCACATCAACGACAACGTTCTCTTCATCCCGAATCACGACGCTTGATCGCCATGAAGGTGCGTGTGCTCGCCCCCTTTCCCCCACCGTTCGGAGGTGTTGCACTGCACTGTGTTCGGCTTCTTGAAGCGCTTCGAAGCAAAGACATCGATGCAACCGGTGTGTCTCAAGGGGGCCTACCACTTGGCATCAGCGGAATTTCTCGGTTCGGTTTTGGTTTCTTTCTGAGTCGCTCAATGGTACACTACCATACCGACGAAGGCAATCATCGTTGGATGCGGCTTCTGTCATGGTACTGGTGGCTCACACGCACCCCCTACATCGTCACCGTGCACTCGTTTCGACACCGTCCCGAGTTTGATGATCCACGCGTGCGCAGAGCACTGGCCGATGCCTACATTCATGCCAAGGCCGTCATTGGTATCAGCGACGAGGTCATCCGCGACCTTGAGCTCAGGATCGGGGTCAGACACAAGCTCACGCGAACCATCGCATCAAACCTACCGATCAGCACATGGGAGCGCAGCGCCCCTTTCCCTCCCACGTTGGATGCTCATTGGAAGAACGGTGCAGTCCGCCTTCTTGCAAATGCCGGACGCATTGTACGGTATCATGGCAAGGATCTCTATGGCATCGATGTGCTACTTGACGCCATGGCAATGGTCAGCGATGCGGATGTGCAGTTGTGCATCGCTGTCGGTGAGATCGTTGATGCGGATCTCTGGACCCAGCTACAGGAGCGGATCGCGGCCGATGGACGCATCCGGGTCCTTCAGGACTCGTCAACACCGCTCGTTCCGGTCGTAGCACATGCCCACGTGATCATTCGTCCCACACGGACCGAAGGTGGTCCCTCCCTCACACTCACGGAAGCGATCGAGTTGGGACGCTGGGCGATCGGCTCTGATGCCGTGGAGCGCCCTGCGGGAACCGTGACGTTCATCAATGAGGACCCGTCGGACCTCGCACGTGCTCTTCGGCAATGCATATCCGACAGCCGCCGCGGCACGATGCCTCCGGCCATCTCGTCAAACATCGATGCCGTCCAGAAGATCGTGAATCTGTATCAGCGGTGCCAGCTGTAACCTACCAACCACGTATGAGAGCTCTCAGATATCTGTTCCTCTTCGTTGACATCGGATTCATCGTCTATTGGCTCGTCACAGCCTTACATCTGATTCCCGCAGAGTACGCCTACAACGACTATACCAACCCTATCCTGGTTGATTGGAATTGGTCGTTCTTTCCGCTGGATATCCTGGTCTCTGCTACGGGGCTTTACAGTGTCTGGTTGAGCGGGCGGAATGATGCTCGGTGGAGGTCCTTCGCGATGATTTCTCTGGTGCTTACAAGCACGTCAGGCCTGCAGGCAATCTCATACTGGGTGCTCGCTGGCGAATTCGACCCGACATGGTGGATACCAAATCTGTTTCTCCTGCTGTATCCAATGTTCTTCATCCCAAAGCTCATCGATACATCGAAGCCCCTTGGTTTCCCCTTGTCCCCTACGCGGCGCTCGTAGTTGCGCTGGATTGACCGAGCCTACTTCGTCATCTGGACGCAGACACCTGCGGAGGTATAGATCTTCATACCGGGCATCGACACCGGAACATCGCGATAGCTTCCGTGCTTGAGAGCATGCCTCACTGTTTGCATCTGCAACAACGTGCGGCCGATCTTCTTCAGGCCGTGCTGATCAACGATTTTATCATTAAAGAATGGCACATCGTAGTCGCCGAAGTAGGTGCGGGATACTTCTTCCAAACCTGACGCTTGCACGATGCGCCTACCGAATGACTCAACATCATAGTGCCGCTGGAAGAAGACTGGCTTTGACTCATACCTTTCGCCATAGACATCTTGATTCAAGAACCAGTCGCGCGCATAGCCTTCGTTCAGAGGGGTCGTCAGCAGGTAGGTACCACCGGGCTTGAGAAGCTTTGCGCTCTTGGCCATAGCCATGCTGTCGAGCTCACCTTCGAAGTGCTCGATCACGCTGATATTGGTGATCACATCGAACGACTCCGGTTCGAGTTCGGCCTCGAGAAAATCGCGGAGCACTACATGAAATCGATCTGCCGACAGGCCGAGCTTAGCGGCATATTCGTGCTGCTTTTCAACCCATGAAAACTTATCAAGGCAGGTCACATCCCAGTTCGTGTTGGCAGCAACCCACGATGGGAAGATCGACTGTCCGGTCCCGATATCGAGGTAGCGCAGGGGCTTGTCGAACATCGGCTTCAGATACTCAGCTAGAAGCGGCAGTTCGATCGCGCGCTCATAGCCGAAGCCCTTTATGCGATAGAGAAACCGCAGTTGCTTTGCATGTGCGTCAATTGCCCTTGCCAGCTGTTCATTTATCCGACGATTCATTAGTGCCCCTTGTTCGACTCCCGAACGCAAATCTCGGAAAGTACCGGGTGCGATCGCAATGTTTCCAGCACGCTGAAATTGGTCAGCTCATAGTGGATCGGCGTAATTGCCGCGTAGCCGCTTGCCACAACGGCATCATCGCCGTCGGGCAGCTCGCTCACAGTGACGAATTCACCAGTCAGCCAGTAGTATGGGCGTCCCTGCGGGTCGATCCGAACGTCGTAGGCGTCCTTCCACTCGTTGTGACCCTGACGCGTGACACGAAGCCCCTTGAAGTCGGCCTTGGCAACAGGTGGCACATTCACGTTGAGCAACGTTCCGGCCGGCAGTCCGAGGCTTAGAAGACGTGAGGCCACGTCGTAGGCAACGTCAGCAGCAAGCGACAT
>JBILLF010000106.1:0-5835 GCA_044376225.1 Patescibacteria group bacterium
TGGAGCGTCGGCATCGAAGAATCGGGATAGGTCAGTGAAAGCCCCTTTGCCGTGAGTCCTATCGGATGGAAGGGGGCCGACTCTTGCCGCTCATCACGCATGCGCACGGCTGCGCTGAAGAACCCATGCAGACGTCCGGTGGCAACACGTGCATGCTGAAGGTTCGACAAAAGGTGGCTGACGATGCCGAAGGGTTCTTCGAGTAGGGCAAACAGCGACAGACACGCAAAGATCAGTGGCGTAGTGAGCTCGCCCCCCATGGCCACGTAGGCACCAAAGCCGGCGAAGCCAACAAGTGTGGAGGTGCTGACGAAGATCATGGTGCTCAGGGCATCGGTCTTGACGATGCGGACCTTTGTCCCAACCTCACGCCGGCGCACGTCGGAGACTTCCGACTGTACGCTGCCTTCCCAGGCATGGAACTTGACAACACGGATTCCTTGCAGGATCTGTGACATCAGCGTTACGCGCTCATCGCGCAGCTCCATCAGTTCGTGATCCAGGCGTCTGAATCGTCGCGCAGCGATCACCGATAACGGGGCGATCAGGGTGAGCATCGCAAAGGAGGCAAGAGCGGCCGGACCCAGGTACCACCAGAGCATGGCCATCACGGCTACTGTCTCGATGATGGTATTATAGAATTCCGGTATAAAAAACATCGCCTCGGCCATCGCGTCGGTATCGCTCGAGAGGTGATTGACCAGATCACCTGTTTGCATGGACGAGCGCGATGAGCGTCGCAGTTGCAGCGCGTGGTGAACGATCCGATCGTTGAGTCCATTGACGATCGTGGCAAAACCGCGCAGCATGTTGAAGAACATGTGCTGGTTGAGCAAGGCACCAATGATCCCGACCATTGCCAGGGCAATTGCTGTGATAAGCGCCGCGATCGGCAGCTCGGTGGATGCTGACACTGTAGGAAGCTGAGACAGCATCGAATGCAACAGCACCGGCGTTGAGAGAACAACGGCGATACGCACCGTGATGATCGCTAGGACGTTGCGTGCCGGACGTCCGGTAGCCCAGAAGACACCCAGGACAAAACGTCGAAACGAATCCGTAGCCAGTGATGCAAAGAATATGGCCGCCTCTTCGGGACGCAGTCCCTTGGGTAAAGGCGGTGCATCGTCGGGTGTTAGCGGACGTGTTCTGCCAAGCCGAATGATCGGTGTGGCGCTTTGAAAGAAAAGATCCCGAAACACACTCACGTCCTAGGTTCGCCCCGGTAGCTGGGAAGGGGCGTCACTGGACGCCGCAGACAGGGTATCGAAGAGAGACGCTACGTCTGCGCTGGCAACCAAGAGATCGGCATGACGTTGATGGACAAACCCATGCTCGACCATGCGTGTATTCATCGCCAGCAATGGATCATAGTACCCGTTGACGTTCAGAAGTCCTATCGGACGATCATGCAGTTCAAGCTGACGCCACGTGATGGCTTCAAAGAGTTCGTCCATGGTGCCGAAGCCCCCTGGGATGGCAAGCAGCATGTCTGAGCGCTCGATCATCATCTGCTTGCGAACGTGCATTGACGGAACCTCGATAAGCTCGGAGCATTCCCAGAGTGCAACCTCGCGCGATGCGAGGAATGAAGGGATAATGCCGATCACATGCCCGCCCCCTTCGAAGACCCGATGTGCGATCACTCCCATTAGGCCAATGCCACCGCCGCCGTAAACAAGGCCCCAGCCGCGACGCAGAAGTTCATCGGCAACTGCCACGGCAGCATCGTGATAGGCAGGGTCGGCACCGGCTCGAGAACCGCAATAGACGCAGATGTTCATTTGCGTGGGATGAAGAGTTGCTGTTTCAGGCCAAAGCGCTTCACAACGCGTGCGCGCAGGAAGTCCTCCATCTCGTCGATACTGTCGGTCACGAGGAACAAGTCGAGATCATCTTTTGAGATCGTTCCCTCGGTCACCATGCGGTTACGGATCGTGTCGACGATCTCCGAATAGTATTCCTTACCCATCAGAACGATTGGGAAGTTGGCGATCTTCTTTGTTTGGATCAGCGTGATAGCTTCGAAGAGCTCGTCCATTGTACCAAATCCACCGGGCATCACCACGAAGCCAAGAGAGTATTTCACGAGCATGACCTTGCGCACAAAGAAGTGTTCGAAGGTCACCATCACATCCAGCCATGGGTTGGAATGCTGCTCAAACGGTAGCTCGATGTTCAGTCCGATGCTGGTGCCACCGGCCTCCTTAGCGCCGCGGTTGGCGGCTTCCATGATCCCCGGACCACCGCCCGTCATCACCGTAAATCCCATGTCGGCCAGACGTGCACCAACGGAGCGAGCCAGGTCGTAATGGGGGTGGTCTTCTTTGAATCGTGCCGAGCCGAAAACGGTGATACATGGTCCAACGAAATGTAGCACACGGAATCCGCGAATAAACTCCAGCATCACCCTCACGACGAAGGTGAATTCACGAAAACGCGAATGAGGCCCCGACAGAAACTCGCGCTCGGTCCGTTTGTTTCCGGAGCCAGCGTTCTTGGTATCTAGTTCTGACATTACTTGATAAGGAACGTAAAAAGAAAAGGCAGCATGGCCAACAGCAGTAGGCATGCCACGATGCGCATGACGTACGCTACCTGACGTTGTTGCCGCTCTTGCTCAGTGAGATCAAGATCAACGGCTCGAAGCCGACCGATCTTTTTGAACGTGATCCAGGCATACCAGACCACGCCCATGGTGATGATCGACAGAATGATGTGATGCATGATTGTGCTCGTTACTTACTAACAAGGAAGGGGCGCCGTGTGCTGGCCCCCTCGTCGGATGATAGCACCAGGATGTACGATCCAGATGCGAGAAGATCGTCCGGCAATCGGATCGCAAGGGGCTCGCCGGATGGCTGCTCATGGCGCGGGCCACTCCACACGGTGCGACCTGTAAGGTCCGTAATGGTGGGTGTGATCATCCGCGTTAGTTCAACCGAGCTGATGTTGACGAAGGCCGTCGTGCCGACCGGGTGCGGTGCGATGGTTACCACACCATCGAGCGAAGCTGTCTTGTCATCGACGGAGCTCGTCAGCGGCGGAACCTGGAAGCGCAAGCCGGTGATCTTGAAAATGCTACCGCCGTACTCACTCACCCACATGGTCTCATCACGCTCGTCGATCTCCAGACCACGCCCGTTGATAAGTCCGTTGGGAGTTTCCAGAGGCAGCGCCTGTGCAATGGTTGTGGGATTTGACTGTGGGATCTCCCCAATCGAGGCACTCAGGAGTCCGCCGCCACTTTCGGAGAATTGCGTGCACATCTGCAGAAAGTTGCCGCGGGAGTCAGCTGTCAGACAGCGAGGCCCATAGAATTGTTGGTAGGGATTCGGAATGGCCGAAATGATAGCTCCTGTCTGAGGATTCATTCCAACCAGACGTCGTTGCCCGTCGCGCTCCGCACCATACAAGACGCCATTGACGAGTTCCAGTCCGATGCCGTATCGCTGAGCGGCGCTCGTGAACGTTCGTAGCAGGTTGCCGTTCGTGTCAACGACAGCAACGTAGCTAGCCAGACCCTCGGAGCTTTCGAGACGGTGGACATAGATCTCATGCTTCTGACGATCGTAACAGATATCCGTAAAGAGGCTGTCACCAGCCCCCTTCATAGTTACAGTCTTGATCGGCTCGAGAGTATTGCAATCAAGTTTGTGAAGCGTGTTTTTGCGGAAGTTGGTCGTCCAGATGGATGTCTTGCCATCCCAGGAAAGACCATAGGGGATCCAGCCGACGGTAGTCTGCGAGAGCACCATACCCTTGAGGAGACGCTGGATCGAGAAGTTGCGACTCACGGCACTGATCGACGGGTCGGACTCCGAGGTTACGCGAACCAGCGCGACGTCCGTCGGAGCGTTGGGAACTTGCCAGGAGTAGGCAGATCCGGTCTGACCCTGTGTGACTGGGAGCCATGTGCCGCCGTTGTTTACGGAATACTCAATGCGGCAGGGGGCTGGCACTCCACGCCATGAAATGCGCGTTGTACTTAGACCAACGAAACGCTCGCCGCCTATCGGTGTGACTATGATAGGCTCTGCCGGTGCGACGCTGATCAATGAGGCCTCCCAGATAGACCGTCCGTGCGTGCCGGCACGAATGTAGTTGTTGGCAACATCGACCTTAAGATCAAGGATCGGCGTGCGTGGGAGTTCCTTTCCGTATGGCATCCACGTATCGCCAGCATCATAGGTGACGAAGACTCCAATATCGGTTCCGACAAACAGGATATTCTCGTCATTGGGATGCATATCGATGGTGTTCACCGGAATGTCTGGCATGCCCTTCCAGCGTTGCTGCCATGAAGCTCCCAGATCCGTTGTTCGCCAGACATGGGGAACTCCGTAGGTCGAGTAGGTGACCCATACCGTCTTTCGGTCCTTGGATGAGCAGACGAAGTCGCTCACATACCCCATGCTCAGTCCGTTACCCTGTACAGAGGTCCATTTTGTGCCGTAATCCGTGCTGACGTACACATCCCCCATGTTGCCTCCCGCCCAAAGAACTTCCTGGTCGGCCGGAGAGAAGATCACTGCCGAGACGTTACCCTCGAAACGCGGAGATGAGGCCTGCCAGATGTCACCGCGATTATCACTGAAGTACACGCGCTGACGTCCCGTGATCATCGCATCGGGGTTGGATGGGTCGATGGCCATCGGGGCAACCCACTCGCAGGCCTCGGACATATTGAGACCGGTTGTGATCCGTGAGGCGCGGCCCGACTGGAAGTCGATCCTGAAGAGGGAGCCGTTAGGATTCGTTCCGTAAACGATCGATGGAATCGTCGGATGCACGAGCGTCGTCATTCCGTCACCGCCGGCAACCTGTTCCCAGTCAACGATGCCCTCGGTGCCCAGTGTGCCGTTGTCCTGTGTGCCGCCATACATCCGTTCGCGCACTGTACGGTCCACATCAAACGAGTAAAACTGCGTGACGGCAAGATTGCCGTTGATGCCATACCACGAATTGCCACCATCGGGACTGCGCATCATACCGCCGTCGTTGCCGGCGAAGATTCGTTTGGCATCATGCGGATCGAAGGCAACCACATGCTGATCGACGTGCGGAATGTTAGCTCCATCTCCGTCGGCATAGCCGTTTGTGACGTTTACCCAGCTTGTGCCGTTGGTGGTCATCCAGAGATCAATGCCTCCCACGATGGCCTGATCGGCATTCTTCGGGTTAACGGAAACAAGGTTGTCGTAGAAGCCCTGGCTCGAGGCTGGGTCGCATGCACCCGCAAAGAAACAGCCTTGCGGATCACGGTACTGAGCAGTCCATGACGACCCGGAGTTGGTTGACTTTGCTACCACGGCAAGACGGTTTAGCTCTGCTAGGCAGTAGAGGGTTGTTGGTTGCGAGGGGGCGAACTGCACGCTGATACGGCCAACCGTCCCCACGAGTCCGTTCATCTTCTGCGTCCACGTCAGGCCACCGTCAGTGGTCATGATGATGCCGCTATCCGGCACGGCAGCCACCCAGTTGTCCGGATCCTCAGGGTTCATCGACATATCATAAATCTGACCACGACGCATACGGGTCCAGGTGAGCCCCTTGTCGGTACTCTTCCAGACGCCGGCATCCGAACCCATGGCACCACACATCATGAGCTTTGTATTCTTCGGATGAACGAAGACGCGTGAAAATGCTCCAACGTTGGCAAGACCAAACACATGCCAGGACTGTCCGGCATCGGTCGAGCGCATTATCCCGCATCCGAAGTAGGTGTTGTTGTTGAGAACCTGCTCGCCGGTTCCGGCATAGAGCACCTTGTCATCGTCAGGATCGATACACAATGCCCCCATGGCGATCGCGTTGGCCTGATCCATCAGGGGC
>JBILLF010000033.1:0-19294 GCA_044376225.1 Patescibacteria group bacterium
TTGGCTGCGCCGCTGCGTTCTATTGCCGTTGGTACTCGTGATCATCGGCTCCCATATCTCGACGAATGCTCAGGTACGTCCGTCTCGTACCTGGGAGTCTACTCCGGTGCGAACAGGCATGCCTTGCGGAGTTATGCCCAGCCTGCTGGGAGGGGGCGAGTTTCAGCGTTCCTGGGGATCGACATTTGGCGAGCAGGCCTGGCAGTTCCGCACGCACGTCCAGGTAGAGCCGTACCGGTTTACGGATTCGACGGACGAGGTGCAGTGGACCACGACCATCGAAGCCCACCAGGAGATGACAGCCAATCCGTTCAACGATATCAACTTCAATCCTCGGACCATGCGCTGGGAGGAGTACTTCTGGCTGCACCTACTCATCAAGGACGTGTCTGCACGGATTGGTTTCCTGCACCGCTGCAAACATGATATTGACAACCTAGCGGGAGCTGACGAGTTCAATCCCATTAGCCCCATGCAAGCAGAGCAGCGAACGATCATACTCACGGGGCCGACGATTGCTGCGACTCTTTCAGCACAAAAAACGCCCTTCGGCTGGCTGACGCTTTCGGGCGGAGTTGAGTGGTTTCTCAACTCGTCCGACAACCGTCGTCCTGCCTCGGGCGTCGCATCGTGGGATCACATGAATGGGGCCGGCTGGTTCCGTCTTCAGAACATCACACGGATATCTCCGAGCGTTGCAATGCTCGCAACCGCCTTTGCCTCTGTGCCATGGTTTGAGGCACGTCCGAGAGCAAGCTCCCACGTGCCATACGATGCACGTGCGGAGCTCGCTCTATCGCTAACGGGCGTCACCTCCCGCATCGATATTGCGGTTGTGACCGAGCGAACATTCGATGAACTGGCCATGACCCTGCCGGAGAGTTCATCCTATGTCGGACTGTGCGTGAGGTTCATGCCTCACCACAAGGCTACGGAATGACGTCGATAACCACCGTTCGGTTATACATCCGACCTTCTGGGGTGTCGTTATCGAAGAGAGGCTCATCTTCACCCACGGCATTCGAGGTGAATTTTACGTTGCGGATGCCCCGAGCTGCCAGTTCCTGCTTCATTAGGTCCATGACCTGATCGGCCCGCTTCATCGAGAGCTCTAAGTTGGCCTTGCCAATCTCGTCAGTGTGGCCGTAGAGATTCACCCGCGAGCCGTTGCGGACCTCAGGAATGATATCGCTGATCAGGAAGTTTTTTGATCTTGCCACAGGATCTTCATCATTGAATTCGAAGTTCAGACGATGGCGCTTTGATGTACTCTCTTGGTCTGTGCGGACAAGGCTCATTTGCTCCGATTCAGTGCGCGTAATACCGTCCCGGGTTGTTGCATTCACCGTTAGCGTAAACTTGCCTGAGCGCTGATCTGGCTGCAGCAGGCCGGTGGGGTCGAGATAGGCTGTCGCCTGGGTGAACGGTCCAAACGACCTGGACTGACCATTCCCGTCGATGCGTGCTCCCCAGCTCGACAGGTTACGCATGGCTGACATATCCACCAGCACTTGATGCTCCATTTCTGCAGGACGCACGGAGGTTACCATGACGCGAGAGCCCAGACGGTCCGGCTGCATGTTGCGGAACTGTACCCGGCGGTTCTCATCGCTAAGGCGTGGCGATGTCGAGCGTGCCGATCCCGAACGGGGTTCCGGATCGCCTGTAGTGATCTTTAGTTGCTCGGGGCGCACGCCCCAGACATCAACCAAGTACTTCTGTACGCTCTCAGCCATGGCTCGTGCGCTTCGACCGTCCGGATCCGAGGCGTAGAGCTCAACGCTTGCGCCCGGGTAGGAAGTTAGGCGCCAGCCCATGTAGTTGAGAATGTTGTAGTACACGTTGCGTTGCACCTTTGAACGCTGATCGATATCACTGACGTCGATCGCTGTGCTTGATGCGGTGTTGGCAAACATCCGGGTCTGCTCCCGAGTCAGCTTTACATAACGATCCGGAAGCTCTGCAGACCCTCGGTCAAAGAACACATATGGACGCATCGGAAAGTCCGCCCGCTCGATGCGCTTGGCATATACGCCTTCACGGGGCTCCAGAGCTCGGAAGAGTTTGCCCGGAGCCGGCGCTGGCGATGGCGTGTAGGGGGCTTCCGTCACCGCCTCGATCATAGGTGCCGAACCAAAGGCCAGTGCTACGCCCCCTCGGATCGAGACGGTGCTCATTCCATCATTGAAGGCGTTCTGGCTGGCAAAGTTCGTCCCACGCTGACCCACCATGTAGGAAGCCTCCACGAAGGGCGTGAGTATCCACTGCGTCGAAGCACCTGGGTCTGAGAGATACACGTCGTAGCCTGCACCGGCAAATCCCGATGCCGTCAGGGCGTGCTTCACGGTGCCAGGTCTTGCCACGTCAAGATCATTTTGCTGCGTGCTCTCTTCAGGTGTGTAGTCGAACTTCTGCTCGATCGATGCGCCCAATCCCACTCCCGTCGTCACGTGTAGATAGTCGCCGAGATAGAACTTCACATGCGGCTCTACCGAGACATAGCTCATGTTGAACTGGTAATCGTCTTTATAGTACGTGGCTGCCTCGGCCGCGGCAACCCCGTCGCTCTTTCGATACGACTCATCAGTTGCCAGCAGACTCCGGTTATCATAGGTGATGCGTGTGCCAAAATGTATGGCATCAGTGATCGACGTTTGGAATGTCAGACCGCCGTAGAATCCGCCTCCTTGACCGTCATTGTAGATCTTCGAGCCGAACTGTCCGCCTGGCCGTTTCGGATCGCTGACCCATTGTGCCCAACCGATTCCGGCCATGTTAAAGTTGCCTCCAAGGAGCAGGCCAAGCCTTGTCGAAACGACCGGTGGTGCCTGTGCAGAAGCGTTGAAAAGTGCTGTGCCAAGTGCGGCAGCACAGAGAAGCAGTCGAAGGCGGGCATGCATGGTGATGACTCCATTTGGTGAACAATGCGTTGTGCCAGCCCATTCAGGGCGAGCACGCCACAATGCTACCGAGCCACCACCTTGGACGTCATGACGTTTGACAGGAGGGGAGGAATGCAGGTGCCGGTGTTACGATTTGCGGACTAGAGGCTACCCACGCGAAAGCAGGATTCCAGAAAGACGAGTGACCGATGAACGATTACCTCGCAACAACGAGGCGCATTGCGATGCCGTTCTCCAGCACAACAGAGTATACACCGGGAGAAAGGGACGACACACTCAACGTCGGTGTGAGGGTGCGCAGAACGCGGTTGCCGCGCTGGTCATAGAGCGTGACAATTTCACCTGAGCGGGCATGAGAGACCGTAACAAGATCTGAGGCCGGGTTGGGCAACAGAGTATACGTCTGAGCATCGACGTCATTATCAACCGAGGTAGGAGACATCATAACCGTGACCGAAGACGCGACCTGTTGTCCACTTTTGTTGTACCCGAAGCACATGACACTCACTCGCATGCCTGCTGAAACATCTGCCATGCTGACGGGCGTATTAGAAGTCGTTACCATGTCGGTAAACGCCGTCAGGGCAAAGCTCATCTGGCCTGCGGGAGCATCGATCGTTAGCTCATTTGAACCAGCTCTGGCAACCGTTCCCACGATCGGCTTTGAGCCATTGCGCTCCACGTCGTCACACGAGCCGGAGGCGATCACTCTGTAGAGCAGATTCCCGTTGACGTTGTACGAGCAACAGACCTCATCACCCAGATTGAGAGTGGACCAATCGACAGGGACAATCGTGGCGTCATACACGGCCGTGTACGGCGTGCGCATGAGCTCCAGAGACCCCGAAGCCCCTCGCAGATAGAGAGCCGAATCGGTGACCATGGTGATGATGCCGGACTCGGTGATCACCTTTGGACAGCCGACTGAGAACGTGGCTGAGCGCACGATAGGGGGCTTGCTGGTTACCAGGATCATTCCGGTAACAGTCGAGCCAATGAGTGCTGGGTTGAGGGAAAGGGCTTCTCCGTTACAGTCCGTCAAAACACCCGTGCCATCGACGACAAACTTCTGCGCCGAGAGCGAGTCGTATCCGACCGTGAGAGACTCGTCCGTCACTGCCAGAACCATGCCCGAGAATGGAGCCACATCGCATGGTGTCTGAACCATGATAGCGTCGGCGATGCGGCGCACGCCGGAGGTACGGTAATAGACCACAGCTTCGTTACCTGGTTGGATGCTCTCGATAGTGCGAGGTTCATTGATGCAGTTGAGCACAATACTGGCGGCATCGAGGCTGATGGCACGGGGCTGCGTGGTGTTGTCTTCGGTGGAGAATCCGTCGAATGTGATACTGCCTGTCTCGACAGAGGTTACACGGCCGCTCAGATAAAATGCATACGGACAATCATCCCTCAACTGAATCGACAGATAGCGATTCTCGTTCTGTGGCTCAGTGATGACGGCATCGACGCGTGTTCCAACAACCAGGTTGCCGGCATCGATGATCCCGCCCCGGCAGTCGGCTATTCTGGTGTTATCGTCAATGCGGGCCGTGTAGTCATCGCCACCATCATTGATGGTTACAAGGCGTCCGTCGATGGAGATGATGGTTCCGTAGATCTTGATCGGACAGTCACGCTGAAGCTGCCCATACTGCAGGTAGTCTCCTTGCCGCGGAATCGACAGGTACATGACATTGAGTTGATCACCGACGCGCAAACCGGACACGGGAACAAGCTCACCAGAGCACGTATAGATCGGCAGTGCCGAATCAGCGGGGATTCGCCCGAACATTTCCGATACCATCAGCCGAAGTGCCTCATCCTTGCCTTCGACTGCTAAGACAAATGTGGAGTCAGCGTAGGATACGAACGTACCGCTGACGAAGATCGTTTCGCCGCAGTCATCCTGTGCCAGCACACTTGTGGCGCGTAACGCACTCTTTTGACCAACGGCATAGACCGCAACAACGTCACCCTGCGAGAAATCCTCTCCGGTTCGTGGCATACCGGTGCAGGACATAAATACCGTTTCTGCACTCGTCTTGACGGTGATCGTATCACCAATGTTCCCCGCAGCGTTGTCGCGCGTCTGAAGTGTCAGTTCGACGGGCGAGATCGAAACGATTGTTGCCGAGATGTTCCAGTTCGGCTCACAGCCGTAGAACTTCACATAGCTGGCCGTTGGCGTGATTGAGGTAAGGTCAGCGCAGTAGATCAGCAGTTGCGTGCCGAGTTGAACCTTCTGAAGTTCACAGCCGTCTACCATCGTTTCGGAGCCGATCAGAAAGGTTTCCACCGCAGAGATGCCATTGGCGCCCGTGACGTCGACACGCACTTGACCCGCCGTCACCTCAGCCAACGTGCCATGCACCAGTCTCCACGACGTGGTCGTATCAACCTGCGCGTGCACTGTCAGTGCTGCAAGAATTCCCAGCGAAACAAGTAGGGGGCGAATGAATGGTATCATTGAGATTGTCCTCGAAAAGTAAACGTCAGCATACTACATGGCTACTCGTGCAGGTGCTTCGGCGCCATATGCTAGACACGCTACGTCTGGTGTAGGTTCCTCGAAACCACGTACTGGTAAAATCTTGCGGATTCCCGAACATAGCGGTGGCCTACGATTCAGGTTTCAGGTTTTGACTTCTGTGACCTAGGTAGCACCTTGGCGGGGTTCGCCTCGTCGGGCAGGCACACCCTGTGCGGAGCTTCCATAAGCCCCTTGCCAGATCCCCGCCGATGCCCTATATTCGCATCCCTATCGCGGGGTGGAGCAATTGGTAGCTCGTCGGGCTCATAACCCGAAGGTTGTAGGTTCAAGTCCTGCCCCCGCTACAATCAAAAACTTGTAAGGCCCTTGTAAATCTAGCGTTTACAGGGGCCTTGCTCTTTTTGGCTTACTTTTTGGCCCGCGTTTTGGCAGGTACTGCGGCCAGATCGCCCAACAAATCCACGATCGACGTAACGGCATCATAGCTGGAGACTACGCGGCTCATATTTGCGCACATGGACCGAAGACCTTCGTTGTGGAGGGCACCAAGGATTGCGGGCTCCAGATCGAGAAGCTGCGGGGCCGCGATGGCTACACCCGCGGCAACAAGTCTTGCTGCGTAGTCAAACTGGTCGAAATCCAATGGGTGTACCACAGACGGAATGCCGTGTGTCAGGCAGTGATTCGTTACCCCGGCACCTGCATGATGGACGACGAGATCATAACGAGGCAGATGGTCCGCGTAAGATATGTATGCATACTCGTGAAAGTTGGCCTCTTGGCGTACGGTGGGGGCAGCTGAGTTCCCATGACTAAAGTGAAACACGATTCCCGGGTTCCGCTCGGCGATTTTACGGATCGCGGAGGCAACATTGTCCTTTGCATGCAAAAGATGTGTACCGATACTAATGAGCACGCAGGGCCTGCCATCATCTGGAAACTTTGGATCGGGCCCCTTGTAGGGCGGCGTGTAGAGAACAGGCCCGACAAATGTCACAGCCTGTGGCCAAGTGCAGTCAAACTCAAGTTCGCGCGCGCCGAGAGCAAGAATGCGTTCCGGCGAATAGACAGCCTCGTTGCCATCGGAGCGATAGATACCATGAAATCCGACCCCAATAAAAACGCGCCGAAACAATAGCCAGGCGAGGTGCTTGAACCCTTTGGTAGCCTTCCTCATCACTGAATGTCGCAACCGTTGGAATGTCGTTCGTGCCGGCAGTTGTCCCTTGAAGTACGCAGGTGGGCCATCCGGTGTCTCGATCACGCATGGTGAGCTTATCGCCGTCCACCATGCGATGCCATGGCGCATCGCCGTTATTCCGGCGACCGGCACGACAGAATCCGCGATTACCAAGTCAGGCTTCTCATGCATGTAGATCGCCGCCAGTTCGGACTGAACCTCTAGCATCACTCCTACGTTCTCTCTCAGCTGACCGAGGAGCCGCAGTGGATTGTTTTTCACCGCATGCCCTGGCTCGCTGATGCCCATCACGACGTGCTCCTTCTCGGCCAGGATGACGCGTGACCGCAATCCAGCGGCCACGGCCTCCTTCACACCCTTGGGCGTGCACACGACCAGAACGTCCGCAACGGTAGCCATCCCCTTGCCGATGCCCAGTAGCGGATGCAGATGCCCGCTGAATGGCGGCCCGATCAAGAGAACTTTTTTCCGACTCATGCCTCGAGAACCTTTCGGTAACAAGACTCAAAGAGCGAAAGTGTCTTCGGTGCGGTCAGATAACTCATATGTCCACATGGGAAACGTACATCCACCTCGCGATGAAACACCCACGAGATCAGATCTTGCTCACCTTGCACGAGAAAACATGAGGCGACCTGTGGTTTATGCCGTGAGACCGGGCCGTAGGCAAATACATGCAGCCGCTGCCGCGTCTGCTCAGGGAGGTCGAGGTTGTTAAGCAATTCTAGTCCACAGCTTCCTGCCAGTAGAATTACCTCGTCATACTCCGCAAACAACTCCACGACAGCGGAGCGATGGGCTTCACGAAACACGTGCCGTCTTGATTCGAAGTAGTGCCGAACATTGTTAAAGCTCGCACTGAGCAATTGAAACGGCTCTGGAAAAGGGAAGGTCTCCTGCCACGGAAAATTGTATCGCAGCCAATTTCTCTCGGGAACCGTGCTGCGGCGCTGAAACTCCCGATGCTCCTGAGAAAGCCCGGTGCAACCGCGCACGCTGTGTCCGGAAATGAAGCCTACAACATGCTTCATACGGCTTTGAAGTCATGGGTGTCCACCACACGGTAGTACCGAGTGCGCCAGCGGATCGTTCGGTTAACGAGCGCGTGTATCAGGTGCAGCGGCTGGATGATCTCAGAGATGAGGCTCTCCGCATTACTGTAATGGCAAAGTGCTCCAAAAAATCTCATGTTCAGTGAGGCAATGACGAATCCACGGGCGAACAGGGTTGCGAACAACAACAGTGATGCTTGAAGACTCCATGATGCGAGTGTTGCACCAACAATGGCAAGTAGACAAAATGGCGGCAGTCCGTGCAACACAAAGATCAGTGCCCGAACAGGCATGCTCTGTCGTCTGAGCAACAACAGTGTGAAAACATACCATCGATGCATCATTTGCAGATAGTGCCGCATGTCACGAACGCCCGTCTGCACTTGCAGAGGCGCTTGCGACTGATGAATGCTGCCCCCGATATTGAGGATGAGTGTTGCTAGTGCGAGATCATCGGTCAGTTCATGCAGGATCGGCTGAAAGTGTTGGATGCGTTCAAGTTCCTGGCTCCTCATGACATAGCCCATGCCGTTAAGCGTAAAGGGCGGCAGTAGCCGTGAAGTACCGAGGTAGGTGAACACCGAGTTGTTGTTCACAAACTGAGCGAGGAGGCGGGAGGGAATGGTATTGTTATCCAGATAACACGGACACCCTGTGGCGACTGTGGACGTCTTTGCGGCTTCGACGAGGGCCGCGGCGCTCGTTGCTGACAAGGTCGTATCATCATCAATCACCGCGAGAAACGGCGTCTCCACTAATCTAGAAGCGGTTTGTAGCTTCCAGAGTTTCGGATTCACAGCGTCAGGACAGGCAGGGCAGAGTACGATATGAATCTGAGGCCGTTTCAGCTTTTCAGCGATGCGGCGACCTTCTGAGTCGTCCTCGTCGATAAGCCAGAGGAATCGTTGCTGGGAAAGACTTTTGAGATTGGCCTCCAGGCGTGATTCCAGCAGTGGATCGCCGCTAAGGATAGCCTGTGCTATGGTGAGCGTATCCTGAGGCAAAGATTCCATTGGCAGCGGAGGCTGTGACGTTGCATACGATATGGCTAGCCATCGGCGCCACATCAGAGATGTGAGGTAAAGCAGCGTGAGGATCAGCAATACGATGCTCATGATTGGAACTGGTTCCTTTGCCACTCAACAAAGCGACGTACGCCTTCCTCAAGACTCACGCTGGCCGGTCCCAGCGCTCGCAAGCTCTTGCTGGTATCAAAGGTCTTACTGCTACTAAGCACCTCCACACCAAATCGAGTGATCGGTGGTTCCACCCAAGGTATGAATAGACCATAGAACTTCTCCAACAGCCACGCTATGCGCATTGCTTGGGCTTTGGGAACGGACCGCGTCACGGCTGGTAGATCGAGGCGGGCAAAAATGTCCGCAATGAAGGCTTGAATCTCTACTGGCTCATTGTTGGTAAGATTGAACTCGCCCGTAACGGTCGGGTCGAGCGCAGCGCGAAGCATATAGTCGCAAAGCGTATCGATGTATATCAAGTCGCCGATGGCAGGTGGACCTGAACGTAGGATGGAAAACATACGACCCTGCTTGGCGGCCCTAAGAAGTCGCGGAAATAGCACTGTGTCACGGGGACCGAACACCGCACGCGGCCGCAGTACGCAGCATTCGCCGGAAAACCCGCGTGCGATCTTTTCGCCCTCGTACTTCGTCTTAGCATACAAGTTGACAAAAGCCGGACCGATTGGCGTATCCTCCGTGAGGTCGAGCTGGTCGCCCTCACGGTAAAACACCGAACTCGAGGAGATGTAGATGAGCTTGCGCACGTTCTTTGCTTCACAAAACTCCACTACATGTTTGGTGCCTAACACATTCTGCTGCCGAAACTGCGCCAAGCTGCCCCAGGGCGAAGACCGCGCTGCAGCGTGGATCACCACGTCAGGGGACCATTCGTGAAACAATGGTCGCGTCAGGTCCGCGCGGATGTATCCAGGCAAATCCATAGCACGCCGCCCAAGACCGCGAATCTCTACGTCGTCACGATCTGCATGCTGTAAGCAGAAGGAGTTGCCAACAAAACCGGATGCGCCAGTGATGAGGATTTTAGTTTTCATGAGGGCTTTGTGATACAACGGATTCGCTTTTGCTTTTCCGACGGTGGCTGCTCAGTCCATTGTTGAAAGTCAAAGGTGGGCCTTTCGAGCTGTAACCCGTCTATGAGCTTCTCCAATGCAACCTGCACGGCCACTTCGTTACCATGTAGTAACTGGATCCGCCAGCGGTGGCCATGCTGCTCGATCCTGTAACGCTCAACTGGCTGCGTATACAGTGCCTGCCGCAGGACATCTGGGAACACTGGTGACAGATCACCGCTGGAATGACGCAGCCACAGAACCTCCTCCGCACGACCTTCAATCCGCTTTAAGGTCATCGTATCACGTCCACAAGGACACGGCGTGGGTTCAAGCTGTAAGATGTCATCCAGTCGGTGCCGGACGAACCACTGTGTTTTCCGTGAAAAGTCGGTGATGATCGGATGAAATCGCTCGCGCTTCTCGTCCAGCCACTCGGGTTCGATGTGCAGCGACTCCTCGTTCAAGTGCATTCGACCCTGAGAGCACGTGCAGCCGAGGAATCCTTCAGCTGCCTGGTAGATTTGTGCCACAGGCACAGCGAAGGCCTTTTCGATTGCAGCGCAGTCTTTAGCGTCCAGTACCTCGGCGACCGAGAGCACCTGTCGGGGTTTCACACGTGCGAAACGAGCTAGTTCGGCCAAAACCGTGGCCGGAGCAACCAGTAGCTCCGGGCGGTAATCATTGAGTCGATCAATCAATTCATCCAAAGGCCGCGTGAGGTCAAAGTACTCAAACTTCACGCGTGAGCTCGAGAGTGTTGTGTAGAGATTACTACTGGCACGCAGGAAGAAGGCGATCCGCAGCGGAGGTGTGAAAACATTGAAGATCCGCCACAGTGATGAAGTGCTTAGCATGCGCGCCAGCATCTGACCGGCCCAGCGGCAGCGGTCAGCACGTCCCACAAGGAAGACTTGTCTCGATCCTGATGTCCCCGATGATAATCCCACCGTGATGCCGCCCGGCAGCTCTGGTTTAAAGTCACGCTCGCGCTCTGCCCTCAGCGCCACCTCTGTGGCCTGCTCCAAGGTGATGCCACGGCGGTTGAGCGCAGTAAAATGCTCAAGGAAGAGACGTTTCGTCATCACATCGGCAAAACGCGGCGCTTCTGCCAAGAAGCGCTGCAAGCGCTTGGTACGGTTACGGGGCGCTGGCAGCCAGCGCGTGGAGATGAAGTACCAGAGTACAAGGAGTCGCTCAATCACGCCAAATCCTCCGGCTACCTTCAAGCTCACGCCATGTGGTTATGCAGTGGGAGGGGATAATCCTTGGAGCATCTGCTGAAACATTCAGCGAACGCAACATGCCAAAGGTGGTGTCGTAGGCTGCGCCATCATCAAACAGCCCATAAGCTAGGCGCGAAGGTCTCGTGTTATGCATCAGACCCTCGATCTTCCAGCAGGCATCACCGACGAGAAACACAGGCACATTTGCATGAAACGCCACACCGAGCTGCGAAGCTGCATGGCCTGGCAGATCTACCCCGAGCACGCTACCATCACCCAATAAATCGTAGGCGGCCTCAAAAGGCCTCCAGATCGCAGGGAGCGAAACGTGTGGCATCTTCTCAGCATAACTGAGCCGCTGCTCAATATCGTGTGGCATCAGTTCACGCAGGTATGCACGGCGCAGGCGACCGATACGGTTCTTCATTTCACACTGCGAGCGCTCCGCGGAAGTGGCGATGAAACTTGCCCGAGGGAAGTCACGCAACCCCGCGATATGGTCGGCATGGAAGTGCGAAATGAAAATTGTCTCGATGTCCGAGGCGCGGATGCCACGGGATTCGAGCTGCACGAGGAGCTCCTCCTCCGGAGGCAGCACCACCGGGGTGATCATGCTATACAGGCACTCAGGGAAGCCTCTCGTCGCTGCGTGAAAGTGCCGTGAGTAACCCGTGTCATAAAGCATCAGCCCCCTCTTTGGATGCTCTATCAGCCCAACCAGTGCCGGGAAATCAATCGGTCCCAAGCCACCGCCACGCAAGGCTATACATTCTAGGTGCTGGCAGTGACCTACCTTGAGGAGGTCAAACTTCACACGGATGGAAAGGGGCTCGATCACGTCAGTAGGTGAGTACAATCCCACCCATAGAGACCCCAGCGCCGGTGCCGAGCAACAGCGCTTGTTGTCCGCGCTGCATGCCGTAGCGGTGAATCGCAAAATGTAACGCTGTGGGTAACGAGGCACCCACCTGGTTACCGAACTCGCCGAACACATCCACCATGCGCCCGTCATCAAAGCCGAGCATCGCCGAAACATGATCAAGAGCCTGCCTACTGGCTTGATGCGGAATCATAAACGCAAGGTCCATTTTACTCACGCTCGCCTCCGCTAGCAACGCCTCGACGAAGCCCGGTAGCTCCCGTGCTACCAAAGCAAAGAGCTGACGTCCACGCATTTCAAAAAGAGCTTCCGAGTGTTCAGGGTAGCCGCGACGGTGAAAACGTGAGCCAGCGGTTCGTATCTGACAAAACTCCACGCCCTCCGGCAGGGTGACACTGCGCACGGCATGAATGCGTGAACCGCCGTCGCTTCGGCGCAGCACAACCGCCGCCGCACCATCGCCAAAGATGCCGTTCTCTCGGAGATTTCGATAATCCGTGGTGAATGTGGAGACATCGGCCGAGACGATAACAACATTAGTGTAACGACCGGTCGTGATCGCACTGCTAACGAGGTCGAGCGCATGGAGAAAGGATAAACAGCTCGCTCCCACATCTACTGAGGCAACGCGGTGCGTGTAATCCTGCAATTCGGCCAGCACCATCGCTGCATTGTATGGCAATGCTTGATCCATTGTGGCTGAGGCACAGACCAGACAGTCGATTTCACTCCAGCTCATGTCCGCATCGACAAGTGCTTCACGTACTGCCTTCGCAGCGAGCATCGAGGCCGTCTCATGGACCGATGTGTGTCGCTTTGCAATGCCTGTGACTCGCATCGACTCACCTGCGGGTAATCCGAGCCGTTTATCTAGCTCCTCAGCAGTCAGTATCGTCTCAGGCACTGCGACTCCGGTACCTGAAATCCGGACGAGGTTGTCAGAATGGAGGGATCCCATATACCCGGTACGCTCCTAGTTTTTAGTACTGGCTAAACGAATGCAGGATAACAATGGCCGCAGTAGGGCCGAGTGTTTAACCGTATATATTCCGGTTGAGGGCAATCTAGAAAAAATCAATCTGTCTATACCTGGTTTCACTGTCAGTGTGAATCTTTCTCCGGACAAGGCCAGTTTATATATGATCGACTCATGAACATCCCGACTCCGGCGAGCAGCACGCCGAGGGCTTCTCGCCATAAACGGTAATGCTGTAGATGCCATTGCCGGCGCTGTCGTTTGACTGCATTTCCTCGATTTCTTCTGGCGTGAGGTAGGTTGAGAGAATGTCAGCGGGCAGGCTGACCTGACGTTTCTTCTGGAGCGTGATGTTGGTAAATCCAACCTGATGCAGTAGCTCAAGGTAGGCGTCGAGCTGTATAGCGCCCGCCACACATCCGGCGTACATTTCGGCATCATTGCGAAGTCCTGCCGGAAGCTCGCCCTGAAGGACCACATCGCTGACGCTGAAATGGCCACCCGGTTTGAGAATCCGATACATTTCCTGGAAAGCACGGGTCTTGTTAGGCACCAGATTGAGCACACAGTTGCTGATGACCACATCGGCGCGGTTGGCCGTCATCGGAATGCTCTCAATGTCTCCGAGGCGAAACTCGACGTTGTTGAATCCAAGAGAATCGGCGTTGTTGCGGGCTTTGTCGATCATCTCCGGAGTCATGTCAATGCCGATGATCTTTCCTGCAGGACCAGTAATGGCGCGTGCAACAAAGGCGTCGTTGCCGGCACCGGATCCAAGATCGACCACGAGATCGCCTTCGCGGATCTGTGCAAACTCCGTCGGGACCCCACAGCCAAGACCCAAATCCGCGTCGGCGACGTATCCCTTCATCGTTGAATAGTCCTCGGCAAAGATGGTGTAGTCCACCGTCGAACATCCGCCAACGCCGCAGCAAGATGCCGCATTCTGCTCCTTCGACTGTCCAGCAATTCCGGCATAGGCCGAACGGACGACGTCTTTGATGTCAGTAGAGGTGTTCATGACGCTGGTTCTTTCTCTGGTGTTCTTGATTCGAAAAATAGGCGGTCGCTCCTGATTGACGAATCTGAATCCTCTTCATTGATCATCGACCATCTATCATCGGCCCCGTCATTGTGCATAACTCGCCCCCTGCTATGTCTTTGTGAGGTCTAAATTTGCGGTGATTCAACGGAGAAAATTCTTGAGATGAAAATCTCGCATCGATGGTTGCAGGAGTTTGTGGCATTGCCGGCGTCTGAGTGGACGCCGCAGAGGGTGCAGAAGGTGCTGACGGACCTTGGTCTGGAGGTTGAGGAGATCGTTGATATGTCCTCGGTTCTGCAGGGGTTTGTCGTTGGGCGCGTGCTGGACAAGCAGCCGCATCCGAAGGCTGACAAGCTCTCGGTGTGTACGGTGGATGTCGGACTGAGCGAGCCGAAGACAATCGTCTGTGGCGCTTCGAACGTCGCGGCAGGGCAGACGGTGCCCGTGGCATTAGCCGGAGCTGTTGTTCCATCGGCCGGGTTCGCGATTGAGGAGCGACCACTGCGGGGGATAACCTCGCAGGGGATGATCTGTTCACAGGCTGAACTGGGCCTGGGTGAAGACCACGACGGTATCTGGGTGCTCAACGTTGATGCACCTGTCGGGACGCCCCTTGCCAAAGCCCTTGGCATTGATGATGCGATCTATGACGTGGCCATCACGCCAAACAGGGCGGATTGCCTGTCGCACCTTGGGATAGCGCGGGACCTTGCGGCCTTCACGCAGGGGGCTCTGTGCCGCGCAGATGTGTCAGGGGTGCCGCCGCACATTGAAGCCGCACCGGAAGTAAAGATTGATATCCGAGATGCTAATCTGTGCCGACGCTTCATGGCACGTCGCATCGATGGCGTGCGCATTATTGAGTCTCCGCAATGGCTGAAAGACCGTCTGACGGCCCTGGGGCTTCGTCCGCGGAACGTCATCGTGGACGTGACCAACTACGTGATGCACGAGTGCGGTCAGCCACTGCACGCCTACGATGCCCGCACGGTCACTGACTCAACGTTCGTGATTCAGACGGCTGCACAAGCGGGTGTGAAGGAGTACACAACGCTTGACGGTAAGCTGCGTCAGCTCGACGGTTCGATGCTGCTGATCTGTGATTCACGCGGACCAGTCGGTATCGCTGGCGTAATGGGCGGTGAACACTCGGAGATCACCGACGACACCACCACCGTACTACTCGAATCCGCGTGGTTTGCCCCCTCGTCAATCCGCCGCACGGCCAAGGTGCTTGGTCTGAGTACGGATGCGTCATATCGTTTTGAGCGTGGCGTTGACATCAACGCTGTTGAATGGGCCCTTGACCGCGCAACGCAGCTGATTCTCGAACTCTCAGGGGGCGAGGCACTCAACCGTATCGATACCTATCCGGCACCGCTTGTGCCAGCCTCGTTCGATGTACGGTTTGACCGTGTGCGCTCGATCGTCGGTATCGAAGTCTCAGATGACTATATCACACAGGTGTGCCGTGCGGTAGGATGCACGGTGCATTCAGTGGGCACGGCATCATGTGCTGTGACGGCACCGTCGTGGCGCATGGACATGACCGCCGAGATCGACATTGCCGAGGAGGTTATGCGACTCTACGGTATCGACAACGTGCCGTCGGCAGAGCGTGCTCACATCTCCATTGGTGCCTCTCAGCTTCCGGCAGCCTTGCGCAGTGGTGGTATCCATGGACACGTCCAGAGGGAGCGTGTGCGAACCATTCTAACAACCCGGGGATACATTGACTGTGTCACCCATGTTCTCGGGTCGCCCGAAGATCATCATGGACATGAAGAATCCACCGTGATACTGCGCAACGCCCTTGGACGTGAATTCTCCGCCATGCGCTCGTCGCTGGTTCCGTCGCTATTGCGTGTAGCCTCGCGAAATCTCCGCCATGGCGCTGCGGGCGTGCGCCTGAGTGAGATCGGCTCCGTGTTCGCGCGTGATGCAGCATCTGAGTTCGGACTGCGTCAGCAGGAGATTCTAACAATGGTGGTTGCCGGTGAGCTGCCGGCGCATTGGAGTGGCAAGGGGCGTTCACTGGATGTGTATGACATCATCGGTGATGTTGCTGCACTCGGTTCGGGCATCACTACCTCGGCCATCGGCGAACCCGTTGCGATGTTTACGACAAACGTGGTTTCCGTCAGTTGTGATGGGGTCCACATCGGATATGCTGGTCAGGTTGATCCAGCTGTTGCCAAAGCCTGCGGCCTAGAGGGTCAGGCGGTGGCCGCTGTGATCAATCTTCGGTCCATCCCATTCGCAAAGCGGCGCTACACTGCCGTTTCGGCCTTTCCGAGCGTTGAGCGCGACCTGGCCTTTGTTGTTGCATCGGACCTCAACGCGGGCGAGCTCGTTGACCTGGCACTCGCCTGTGCCGGCCCACACATCCGTTTAGCTGAAGTTTTTGACGTGTACCGCGACAAGGCCCTTGGCCAGCACCGCAAATCCCTTGCCATGCGCATGACGTTTGCCTCGATGGATCGTACACTCGTCGATGCTGACGTTGATGCTGCTATCGAGGTGATCAAGACCGAAGCAGGCAGACGCTTTGGAGCCGTGCTGCGTGGAACCGAGCAGCCCCTTGCCGAACAAACCTCTGCACAACCGTCCACGTAAGGAGAGAATTATGAGCCAACTCTTCAGTGCCGAACCTCAAAGCGAATACGACCCGCGCCCTGTTGGCGTAGAGTCGCCATCGGCTGATGCTGTGCAGGCCTCTGCCGAGGTGCAGCTCGCTGTGCGCAAATTCTGGGACGTCGTGCGTTCATCTGCCGAGACCATCGTCACGCTACGTCAGGAGGTTGCCCAACTCAAGGTCCAGAAACCTGCTCTGGTCGAGGTTGATTCACCGGTCACGCTGGCTCGTCTCGCTGAACTGGAAGGGGAGTTAACCGAAGCGCGACAGATGAATGAGATGCTTGAAGCGGAGGTAGCCAATGGCATGCGTCGCGTGGGCGAGCTGGAGGCGGCCCTCGAAGACGGACGCGCCACGCAGGTGCAAATGAGAGCAGACGTGACCGAGGTGATTCAAACTCTCGAAGGTGACCTTGCCACATCGGCACAGCAGCGTTCTCAGCTTGAACAGGAACTGGCCGGAATGAGCCTGCGTGTGGCCGAGCTTGAGGCACGCCTTGACGAGAAGGCCGAGCAGCTGACGGATGCTACTGAGCTTACTGTGCGTTTCGAGATCATGCAGCGGGAGCGCGAGGAGCTCGAACAGCGTTTGGAGCGCCTTCAGCAGCGCGCCAGTGATCTTGAGGGGGTGGTCGATGATAAGAACGTCCGAAACGAGGAACTCTCATCCGAGCTCGCCACATCACGCAGAGAAGTGGCCGAGTTTGAACTTCAGCTTAGCGCACGCCAGACCGAGATCCAAGACCTCCAGCAGTCGCTTAGCGAAGTGTCAGAGCGACTTCAGACAATGGAACTGACCGCGTCTGAGTCCCTTGCCACAGAATCAACCGCCGAAGTGCGGCGTCTCACAGACGAAGTTGCGGACCTTCAGGATCAGCTCCGACGGGCCATGGCTATTGTCGATATGTATCGCGCCGCCGGCTTGCGTCACCTTGAAGACCCCACCCAGCGCGATCAGATGTCGCTCTTTGCCATCCCGGCGCCACTGGCCCCTTTGCCAGAAGCATCGATACCGTCGGATGTTCCCATGGCCGGAATTCCGGCCGATCATACGCTGATCTCGGATGCCGAGCTCACCAGTGTGGCCGACAGGCTTGATGATTTGGCCGCCCGCGTGGAAGAATTGCTCAGGATTTCCTAAATTCTGCCTCGGAACAACGAAACTTTTTATTCCGACACCCATGTCGAAAACGATCCGAGTTACCATAGCCGGCAAAGACCTTACTCTTCGTGGAGATAACGAAGAGAAGGTTAAACAGTCCGTTCGAGAAGTCAACGTCCAGTTTCAACATCTTCAGCAGACACTCCGGGAGCAATCGACTCCCACACTCACTGTCCTGGCCGCCCTAAATGTTGCCGAACGATACGTCGAGGCACGGGATCAACGCCAGCAGGACGTGCAGTTTGTAACGGATGAATTGGAGAGCATGACTCGCTACCTCGAGCGGGCGGCGCAACAACCGCTATTGTGATTCGTCAATTTCGAGCCCTGGGCGTCGGTAGGAACGCGTAGCCGCATTCCGCTACTGTTTTCGCACGCTTGAAAAAGAATCATACAAATTTTTTCATTCCAGGGAATCAGTCTCTGACCATCAATGGAAGGCCTCACCCGCTCGCGCGGGAATGGTCCGGACGCCAGCGGCGCCGGTGTGGTTCGACCACAACCATTCAGTGGAAGTCAGCGATGGCCAGGATGATACCCACCGTGCGGTACCAATGGTTCTTTTCCCAATCGAACACCTCGGACTCGGTCCGGAGTAGTGGGATGCGGCTCCTTTATTTTTTACCGATCACTGGCCTTCTCTAAAGGGGGCCTGTGGCGTACCGCTCTCTAGAGCGGAGAAGGAGTTACAATCATGATGGACCCAATGATGATGGCCATCATCGCGGGGGTAGCCGTAGCGGCAGTCGGCTTCCTGGTGAGTTACTTCGCCGGCGCAAAGGTTGCGGCCACGAAGAAGGAATCTGCTGAAGCCGAAGCGAAGGTCGTTTTGCAGGAAGCCGAAAAGAAGGCAGAAGCGATCAAACGTACCAAGATCGATGAAGCGGATGACAAGTTCCGCGAGCTCAAGCGCAAGTATGATTCGGAGCGTGACTCCAAGGAGGCCAAGCTCCGCAACTTGGAGAAGGAGTTGCGCAAGCGTGAAGAGGGTATTGAGCAGAAGCTCGAGGTGATCACCAAGAAGGAAAAGACCCTCTCAACGATGGAGTCTGATGTAACGCGGAAAGCCTCGACCATCGATGCCAAGACCAAGCAGATCGATGTGTTGCTCGAAGAACAGAACGTTCGTCTTGAGCGCATTACGGGGATGAGCAAGGAAGACGCCAAGAAATTCCTTATCGATAACATGGTCAATGATGCCAAGGCCGATGCCGCACAGCTGGTAAAGGACGTGCGTGATGAGGCCAAGCTCAATGCTCGTAAGGAAGCTCAGCGCATTGTTCTGATGGCCATCCAGCGTACGGCATCAGATCATTGCGTTGAGTCAACGGTATCGGTTGTGAATCTGCAGACGGAGGAGATGAAGGGGCGCATCATTGGTCGGGAAGGACGCAATATTCGTGCGTTCGAAGCGGCGACGGGTGTTGACCTGATCATTGATGACACGCCAGAAGCGGTGGTTGTTTCGGGTTTTGATCCATTCCGCCGGGAAGTTGCCCGCGTTTCCCTTGAGCGTCTGATGGGCGACGGCCGTATCCATCCTGCTCGTATCGAAGAAGTCGTTGAGAAGGTTCGCAAGGAACTGGAAGAAGAAGTTGTCCGCGTGGGCGAAAATGCCCTGATGGAGCT
>JBILLF010000107.1:0-5700 GCA_044376225.1 Patescibacteria group bacterium
TGGTGGCCTCCTCGGTGTTGATCTCAGCGTTGGTATCGCTCACACTGACTCCCATGATGAGCACCGCCATCCTGCGTCACACGCCACAGCAGGGCTGGCTCATCCGCGTCACCGAGCCGTTCTTTGTGTGGCTTACCTCGGCCTATTCGCGCAGCGTGGAGGCGATCGTGCGTCGCCCCCTTCGCGCAGCATTCGCAATGCTTGTCTCGGTTGTGGCATTGTTCGGCATTGGCGGCATGCTCAAGAGCGAGCTTGCGCCACTGGAGGACCGTAGCGTGATGTCGATGAACCTGACAGCTCCCGAGGGCACCACGTACGACCGAATGAACGTGATCATTGATTCGCTGCAGCAGCGCATTCAGCGCGCAGTGCCGGAGCGAAAGCTGCTGATCACGGTTACGTCACCATTCTTTCTCTCGGGCGGAAGCAATGCAGGGTTTGCTCGACTGATCCTTGTGGATCCGCAGGATCGCAAACGCTCGCAGATGGCCATTGCCGCGATGCTGACCAAGATTTTGCGTGATGCCACCGAAGTGCGGGCGGTGGTGATCCAGGAGCAGACGATCTCTACCGGACAGCGGGCCGGACTACCCGTGCAGGTGGTCATCATGGCGCCGGATATCGAATCGCTCCGCGAGGCCCTGCCGAATGTGCTTGAGCAGGCCCAGCAGAATCCAGCCTTTAGCGTCGTCGACGTGAACTTGAAGTTCACCAAGCCGGAGGTTGATGTTGAGGTGGACCGAGCAAAGGCTCGGTCATTAGGAGTAAACCTTGCCGACATTGCCACGGTCATCCAGTCCGGCTTCTCGGGTCAGCGCTATGGCTACATCGTCCGCGATGGCAAGCAGTACCAAGTGATCGGTGAACTCGAGAGAACTCTTCGGGCCACGCCGGAAGATGTCCTCAACGTTTCCGTGCGCACCGCATCGGGGGCCATGGTGCCCCTTGTCGACCTCGTCACTCTCCGCGAGCGAAGCGTCCCTCCCCAGCTCTATCGCTACAATCGCTCGGTGAGCGCCACCATCAGCGCCGGCCTTGCCCCGGGTGCAACCATTGCCGACGGCATTGCTGCCATGCGCGAGGTGGCTGCCAAGACGCTTGATGAACGGTTCTCGACCGAGCTCACGGGTGCTTCACGCGACTATGCCGAGAGCTCCTCGTCGCTGCTGTTTGCCTTCATCCTAGCGCTTGCGCTGGTGTACCTCATTCTTGCGGCGCAGTTCGAAAGTTGGATCGACCCACTCACCATCATGCTCACGGTGCCCCTTGCCTTGTCAGGTGCGGTCGTGTCCTTGTGGATCACTGGCGACACACTGAACATCTTTTCGCAGATCGGCTGCATTGTGCTCATTGGTCTTGTGACAAAGAACGGCATCCTCATTGTAGAGTTTGCCAATCAGCGATATGAGCAGGGGGCTACTCGGATGCAGGCCGCGCTGGATGCCGCCTCGCTGCGGTTCCGTCCAATCTTGATGACATCTCTGGCCACTATCCTCGGCTCGCTTCCCATTGCTTTGTCGCTCGGCGCTGCCTCAGAGAGCCGCGTAGGCATGGGTGTTGTGGTGGTGGGTGGAATGATGATCTCGACGCTGCTGACGCTTTACGTGATCCCGTCGCTCTACGTTGTGATGTCGCGTCTGAAGAAGACGAAGGCGGTGCAGCATGCGTAAGATCTGTTCCCGAAGTCACGTAGTTGCACTCGTTCTCACTTTGCACGCCCCCTTGCTGTTGGCGCAGCGGCTGACCATGGCCGATGCTCTGAGCGAGGCCATCAGCAAGAACTTTCGACTGGCCATTGCGCGTCTAGACTCTGCAACGGCCAATGCCATGGAGCGCACGGGCAAGTCTGGATATTATCCGACGCTTGACGCAACGGCCAACGGCGTGACGGGAGCGAACAACATCTCACAGCGCACGGCCAGCGGTGTGAACATCGATCGTGCTGGAGCGGGCTTTACGAACATTAATGCCAATGCGACCATGCAGTGGACGCTGTTCGATGGCTTTCGCATGATGGCCGTCGATGATCAGATGTCGAATCTGGCCGATGCCGAGCGTGAGCGGGCACGGGGCTCCTATGCCCGTGTGATAGCCGACGTGATGACGCGTTATGCGGGTGTGGTTGCTGCCGAGCGTGCAGTATCCGGAGCGCGCGCAGCACTTGCTCTGGCAGAACGGCGTCTCGAACTTGCCCAGCGTCGACGAGAGACAGGGCAGGCCTCGGCCACGGCCGTTGCCCAGGCCGAGATCGATCGCAACAACGTCCGCGTCCAAGTCGAACGTCTGCGCTTGGCACTTGCCCTTTCGCGCTCGGGACTCAGTACACTTCTTGTGCGCGACATGCGCGACTCCTTCAGCGTTGACACATCGATCGCCATGCCGCCCCTGCCCTCGGGCGCTGAGCTTGAAGTGGGCTTGCTCGCACGCAACCCCGACATCCTTGCTGCCGAACGTCAGGTGCAGGCTGCAACGGCCTCGGAGCGTCAGATCGCTTCGTCGTTCTGGCCGCGTATCGATGCGGTAGGGGGCCTGCAGCTAACGAATAACATCACCGAAGCAGGCTTCATTCTTGAGAATCGCACGACGGGATGGAGCGCAGGACTGCAGATGCGTTACAACATCTTCCGCGGAGCGGCCGATGTCCAAGCTTCGGAGCTCGCTCGCGTGGAGACGCTTCGTCGTCGTGCCGAGATCGACGATCTGCGAGCGCAGATGCGTCTGCAGCTGGCAAGTGCCATTGAGCGCTACGAGCAGGGACGGCGCGTGCTGGAAACCGAACGCAGTACGTTGGAGTCAGCACGACGCAATGCCGACGTTACCCTTGAGGCATATCGTCAGGGACTGGTCGACGACATGGACGTTCGCCAGTCGCAGCAGTCACTCGTCGAGATCATCACGCGTCTTGCACAGAGCGAGTTCGATGCCTATGCCGCCGCCATCGAGGCCCTGCGTCTGAGCGGACGTCTCGTCTGGTAAGTCCCCTGACGTATTTTTGCCGCCGTTCCGCTCTGCGGCGTTTCCCTTGAATCATTCACGAATCACCATAGTACGATCATGAGCACACGCATTGAACGCGACACGATGGGCGAGATCGCCGTTCCGTCAACCGCATACTACGGGGCACAAACAGCCCGCTCGCTGATCCACTTCGCCATCGGCGAAGAGCGGATGCCACGCGAAGTAGTGCAAGGTATGGCCATCCTGAAGAAGGCTGCCGCCATGGTCAACGCCGACCTCGGAGTGCTGAAGCCCGAGTCCATGCAGCTGATCGTTGCGGCCTGCGATGAAGTGATCGACGGTAAACTCTTTGAGCATTTTCCGCTCAGCGTCTGGCAGACTGGGTCCGGCACGCAGACCAACATGAACGTCAACGAGGTGATCGCCAACCGCGCCATCGAAATGGCAGGGGGCGAGCTTGGATCGAAGAAGCCCGTGCATCCGAACGATGACGTGAACAAGTCGCAGAGCTCCAACGACACATTCCCAACGGCCATGCACATCGCCGCAGCCATCAGCGTCACGTCGCGTCTGATACCGGCCGTAACGGCTCTGCGTGACACGCTTGCGGCAAAGGCCGACGAGTTCAAAGGTCTGATCAAGAGCGGCCGAACGCACCTCATGGACGCTACGCCCATCACACTGGGTCAGGAGTTCTCGGGCTATGTGCAGGCGCTCACCAATGACCTCAAGCGCATCGACCAAGCACTCGAAGGTGTCTATGAGCTTGCACTCGGCGGCACAGCCGTTGGGACGGGGCTCAACACCCATCCGGAGTTCGCAGTGCGTTCGGCGGCGAAGATCGGTGAGCTCACGTCGCTTCCTTTTGTATCAGCCCCGAACAAGTTTGAATCGCTTGCCGCACACGATGCGCTGGTGTTCCTGCACGGTGCTCTCAAGACGCTTGCCGCAACGCTCATGAAGATCGCCAACGACATTCGCTGGATGTCCTCGGGTCCACGTTGCGGTCTGGGCGAGATCTCCATCCCTGAAAACGAACCCGGCTCTTCGATCATGCCGGGCAAGGTCAACCCTACCCAGAGCGAAGCCATGACCATGGTGGCAGCGCAGGTGATGGGCAACGATGTGGCTGTGAACATCGGCGGCGCATCGGGCAACTTCGAGCTCAACGTCTTCAAGCCCGTCATCATCTACAACGTCCTGCAAAGCGTGCGTCTACTGGCCGACACCTGCACCATGTTCAACGAACACTGTGCCGTTGGCATCACCCCGAACGTGGAGCGTCTGGACTACTACAACCGCAACACGCTCATGTTGGTGACGGCTCTCAATCCGCACATCGGATATGACAACGCTGCCAAGATCGCCAAGACCGCGCACAAGAATGGCACCACCCTCAAGCAGGAAGCTCTCGCCCTTGGCCTTCTCACCGAAGAGCAGTTCGATGAGTGGGTGCGCCCCGAAGACATGCTGGGGCCGAGCTTGTAAGGGGGCTGGCCGGCACTGCTCGCGACCTACCTAGCGACTCCCGCGTGATGAACGAACGTGTTCCATTATCGTAAACCATGCAAGGAACTGACGGCGGTGCCGGGAAGGTTGCGCGTGGCGAGCTCGTCCGAATGGTGTCGTTGCATGCGTGTTCAGACGTTTGGACGTTCCCTATGGCCCAAGTCCTGAAGTGACCGGCGATCAGAAGTTGTACCCGAAACGTATCGTACCGAGTAGGAATGGAGATTCGCCAACCTCTTTTGTCAGGGTCTTGTCTTCAAAGATTGGCCAAGGGTTTGATTTGTACACCACTCCCGCCATTCCAAACTGTGGCAGCACGTAGAGCTTCTTGTTTGCAAACTCGAACTTGTATCCAACGTAGCCCGACATCAGCCAGTCGAAGCTGTTGTAGGTCTTACCCGTGCTGACGTGGTTTTCCAGGACGCCCAAGCCGGTTGTCTGCGAAAACTCGAGATGTAGTCCTTCCCAGAAGTACTGCCGATAGCCGGTCGCTATGCTGTAGTCTGCGAAGCGGCCTTCCGTTTCGCGGTCTCTCGGAAAGTCAATATTCACACCACCGTAAACATCGCCGCGCAAGTGTCCTTTCTGCCATAGCTTAACAACGAAGTGCGTCCGCGTTGTCTGCACCAGGAGGGGCCAAAGGATGTCTGTCTCGATGCCATAGGTGCTCTCTTCATCCTGCGTCTGAGCAGGAGCGGTCATCGCAAGCGTTGCAAGTGCTGCGAGTGCGAGGATGATGTTCTTCATGGTTGTGCCTTTGTGAGAGTGATGAAGTGATGTTGCATGGTGAACAGAACGTGACCCATTGGTATGGGGCGAACGAGATCGTTTCAACGTGGTTGCTTGAGAAGGAAGCTGTTGCTCTTTACGAGTGAGGCGGATCCCCATACGCCAAGGCCTCCGGTGATGTTGCCAAGTCGATAATCGTATGTGCTCCGACGTCCACTCCCAACCTGTGCGAACCACTCCGAGAACGCGCGGTCCGGCGCATAGATGCGTAGCTCATGCAGACCGTACCAGCGGAAGACTCCCCACACGGTAGGTGTGGATGCAAACCGAGTCACTCCTAGCGTCGTGCGTTCGTTTGCGATCAGAGTACCGGAGCGATCGAAGAAGTCGGGATTTGCGCGCACGGTCCGCTCGTTGGTATCATCAGTCGGCGGAGTCAGATAGGAGCCGTAGCCAAGAGTGTCCAGACACGTCAGAGCGATGATGTAGAGCTCGGCATTCGGC
>JBILLF010000035.1:0-18974 GCA_044376225.1 Patescibacteria group bacterium
TGTAGGGTGTATCCGAATACACAGCCGCCCTGACCTGACCGCTTACATAGGCGATCGTAGCGTGCAGATCACGAAGCGTGTCGTCGATCACTCGAACAGCGCCAAGTTTTTGGGCGATCTCGTTGTTGCTATCAGGCAGATACCGGAACACTGTCGTGTCGATAGAATGCTCCTTCACGAGCATGTCCCACTTTTCTTTGTGGTCGCGGCTAATGGCCAACACCTTCACGCCCAGCCGGAGCAGTCCTGGCCCATACTGGTTTAGATACGTCAGCTGCGCCACGCAGTGGCTGCAGCGATACCCGAGGTAGCGGACAATGATGAGTCGCTCTTGAATGCCATTGGCAGCGAGTCCATCAACGGTTCGGGTAACTTTCTCAAGGGGCGGAGCAGGGAACAACCCTGTATCGTGACGGTCGCCGGCTGTCAGCGGCAAGCCAGACAAAGAAAGAGCCAACACCATGGCTAATGAAAGCTTCTTCACAACGCATCCGGTCATATGATGATCATCATGCTCTATGGCACTCATAGAGCGAAACGTTGCGGGCAAGTTACGGGGTTCCTGGATAGGTGAGGTTTGAGGTGTGTGGGGTGGGGCTCATCGGGTTTACCTGATATCCAACGGCGTCACTCGAGGTGAAAAATATTGCCCCGGGTTCTTGATTGGGTGCTCCCGAAGCTCGCACCACGAACCTACTTAACGCGCAAAAAAAAACTCCAGCGGGTAAACCCACTGGAGTCTGTTCCGATCGTATGGTCGGGGTGGCAGGATTCGAACCTGCGACCCTCTGCTCCCAAAGCAGATGCGCTAACCGGGCTGCGCTACACCCCGTGACCCGTCGAAGAGCCACGAACTTCGGGATTTATCTCGGAATGACAAAACCGAAAACTTGAGAACGATAACTTGACATCGCTTCATGCAGTGGTTATTATTGGCGCGTGATAGGTGAGTAAAGGGTACCCCTAGGCGAGTGGTGACGTCTGGGGGTTACTCGTTTTTGGACGTAGTTTTGCAGCATGAAAAACACTCTTGGCACGCTCGCAGCGCTCTGGGCGCTGATCATCACGCTTGTCTCGGCACCGGCTTATGGTGGAGATGAGATTCCGGGTCCTGCGCAACAACGTCCTGTTGCGCTGACAAATGCCACAATCCACACTGCCGCTGGGCCAGCATTGGCCAAGGCCACCATCGTTTTTGATCGAGGCGTTATCGTGGATGTCGGCACCAACGTGACGATTCCTCAGGGGGCTCGCGTTATCGACTGTTCCGGCAAGCATGTGTATCCGGGCTTCATTGCCCCGAATACGACGATCGGCCTCACAGAGATCGATGCGGTGCGCTCGACGCGTGACAATGCCGAGGTTGGACCGGTAAACCCGAACGCGAAGGCAGCAACAGCGTATAATCCAGACAGTGATATTATCCCAACGGTGCGTATGAACGGCGTCCTGCTCGTTAATAGTGTGCCAGAGGGAGGACTCGTTTCGGGTCAGGCGGGTCTGATGCGCACGGACGGTTGGACTCGTGAGGATCTTGCGATCAAGAACCCTTCGGCCATGGTATTGAACTGGCCATCGATGGATGTGAGCTCAGCCCCCTGGATGACAACATCAGCGGATGACCAGCGCAAGCAGGCCGAAGAAGCCGTCCGCTCAATCTACACGCTGTTCCAAGATGCCAAAGCATACAGCGATGCGGCACTGGCGGGCATTGATACCAATCTTCGTGACATTCGCTACGAGGCGATGCGTGTCGTGTTCGAAAAGGACGTTCCATTGATGATCTCTGCATCGTCAAAGCGCCAGATCGAGGCGGTGATCGACTTTCAGGAGACGTTCGGTTTAAAGGTTGTTCTGACCAACGCCGCCGATGCACACCGCGTCATCCCGCAGCTTCAGAAGTCCGGAATTCCGGTGATCATTCCCAGAGTTCACTCGCTGCCGCGGCGGGATGAAGATCCCTACGACGCCCCCTTCACTCTTGCAGGCACATTGGCCCGCGCCGGCATCGTGTTTGCCTTCACCGACGGCGGATCGTGGCAGCAGCGCAACCTACCGTTTCTTGCAGGCACTGCCCGTGCATTCGGTCTTGGCGAAGAGGATGCGGTAAAGGCTCTGACCATCTGGCCGGCGAAGATGCTCGGCGTTGATGGCCAATATGGTTCGCTGGAGAAGGGTAAAAGCGCTACGCTGTTTGTCAGTGCCGGCGATGCCCTAGATACCAAATCAAACATCCTCTCTGCGGCATTCATTGATGGACGTGAGATTGAGCTCACATCTCGTCACACCAAGCTAGCACGCAAGTATCGCGAGCGCGGCAAGCGGTGATTCCGGCAGCCGACGGTACGCTACTATCATCCGAACCTGTCGAGATTCCGCGTGGCGCGCTATCGATGGCTCGTCGGTCTATGTCAGAAGATGACTACCGGCGCTTTGCGTCCGTGACGCTGCATGCGATCACGTATGCCAGTTCTGGATTACGTATCCGCGGATTCTTGGCACTGCCACCGGCAGGACAGGTAAGCTATCCGGCGCTGATCTTCAATCGTGGGGGGAGTGGTCCGAAGGGAGCGCTGGTCCCTGAGACGGCCATGCCCATCATTGGACTTTACGCATCATGGGGATACGTTGCCATTGCCTCAAACTACCGGGGGACAGGGGGCTCAGATGGTCCGGACGAATGGGGTGCCGGCGATGTCGATGATGCCTTGAACGTTCTACCGCTCCTCGATGCCATGCCCTACGTCGATCGTGATCGCATCGGCATCGTCGGTGGTAGTCGCGGAGGTATGATGACCTACATGATGCTGCGTCGAACGCAGCGATTGCGTGCCGCTGTAACCTTCGGAGCCCCTTCGCAGATCCACTCTGTCGAAGCCAGCGCATACATCCGTCGGACAATGGCCAAGCATCTTGACTCTGGTGCGAATGAACAGGTAGAGGCTGAGCGAAGGAGCGCTGTGTGCTGGACATCTGAGATGGCAGCCGAGACCCCGCTTCTTATACTCCATGGAACCGGTGATCGCCGCGTCGATCCGATGCACAGTCTGCGCCTTGCCACCGAGCTCCAACAGCTGCACCGTCCTTACAAGCTGATCATGTACGATAATGCCGACCATGTCCTGGCCGGGCGTCGGAACGAATCCAACGACGATATTCGTTGGTGGGTAGATCACTACGTGCGCGATCGCGCGCCGCTACCGCGGACCGGACCTCACGGAGCTTGACCTCACGGAATATTCAGAGACGAGACATCCCATGAACTCCTGCTGCATATCTGTTCGCCTTTTACTGACGCTTGCCGCCGTATTCGCTGCTGGTACATCCTATGCGCAGGAAGAAAAACAGTCCTTCCTTGAGTGGATGATTTCTGACCAATCAGTCCTCGAACAGTTTCGACCAATGCACTCGGATCTTCAGATGGTCGATGCATTTCCCCGCGTCGTCATTGATACCGCCCTCGACGTGACGCGGTACGACATCGTCTGGGATATGTATCGGGCACTGAGGACCAATCGTGAGCTGCGCCCACAGCGGAAGGCCGAAGCATCCGTTCGTGTCACCGCACAGTCGCGCGTCAATGGGATGTCGGCCATTGTGCTCAATTCGGTCTCATTGATCGTCGACTCTGTTGTGAGTGGTGGTGTACGTTTGCCCTTCACCACAGTGTCGAACCGACTCAGTATCGTGCCCTCCAAGCCACTGAATCGTGGTGACTCTTTGGCCTTTACGATCTACTACGCCATAACGCAGGATCAGTCTTGGCTGAGCATCTTCTCGGCTGAGGACGTCAGTCAGAATGGCATTCCCACCGGCAGTTTTTTCACCTTTGCTCAGCCGGAAGGCGCGCGGACTTGGCTGCCGTGCAATGACGTTCCGACGGATAAGGCGCTATTCACCGTGCGCGTGCGGGTACCCAAGGAGTTTACCGTCGTGTCCAATGGCCTTCCAATAGATTCGGTGCCGGATGGAGATACTGCATCGTGGCAGTCGTGGGCCCATGATCAACCAATGCCGACGTATCTACTCACAATCAATGCAGCAGTTTATCGGTTCTATCCGCAACAGTATCGGCGCACCGATGGTTCAGTGCTCCCGATCCTCAACTACCACTACAACGATGATCATGAAGTAGCGGGCTACAACGCCGTGCGTGCTCTTGCCAATTCGTCAAAGTGGTTCGAGGCACTGGAGTCTCGCCTCGGTCGCTATCCTTTCGCTTCCTATGGTCACGTCACAGTAACGCCGATCCAGTTCGGAGGCATGGAACACCAGACCATGTCGACGATCAACCGCGTGTGGCTCACGGGCAACTACGAGAATGGATACGTTCACGAAGTGGCACACCATTGGATCGGTGACCTTGTCACGTGCGCAACGTGGGCAGATATCTGGCTCAACGAAGGGGGCGCGTCATTCTGTGAAATGCTTTACTATGAGTACACGGATGGCCAGTCAGGATACCTTAGCCGACTTCGACGTTTTCGCGATTCGTATCTACGTGTGGGTCTTGGCGGAACACCAGTGTACAATCCGCCCCCTGCGGCGCTGTTCAGTGGGGCGTTGACCTATGCCAAAGCCGGATGGATCTATCACATGATTCGCCGGAACGTCAGCAACGATGATGCATTCTTTGGCGCATGGCGCGAGTACTTTGAGCGCTATCGTTTGAGTTCGGCGCAGACATGGCAATTTCTGGAGTTCCTCAAGGAGAAGTTCCCTGCTCCAACCGTCGCATGGGATACGTTCTTTGATCAGTGGCTCATCAAAGCCGGACATCCGGTCCTATCGGTCAGCACCGTGCAGACGTTCGGAGCGCAATACGCCGTCACCATTGCTCAGACACAAAAGGGAAACAGTGTCCCGGATGTCTTTGTGTTTCCACTGCGCCTGCGCGCTCGCAAGGGGGCTGAGCAGCGCGACACTGTCATTCTTGTCGATAAGGCGCAGCAGCAATTCTCATGGAACCTACCTTTTGCACCAGATACTGTTCTGGTCGATCCGACACTGAACGTCTTAGCCGAGACCCAGTCAACAGTTACTTCTGTTAACGAAGGCCGGAATGAGCTTTCGTGGTGTCGCATACTCGGACGCCAGCCGCATTCTATTGGCGATGATGTCATCGTCTCTGCCACCGACGTTGCACGAGCCCGCATGATGTTGGTCGATGTGTCAGGGCGCTCGGTAGTGGAGGGAACGATCGTTGATGGACTGGGTGTGCTGTCAACCACCCCGCTCTCAGTTGGACGTTACCTAGTCGTTATCGATGACGGGGTCCGCAGGGTCGGTATTCCAGTGGCGATCATTAACCCATAAAGCATCAATAGTAATGTCACAGCATGACGTTGACATCGCCGCACTCCGCAAGGAGTACACCCGTGCCGGATTGGACGAGTCGAGCGTTCACGCAGACCCCATCCAGCAGTTTTCCTCATGGCTCAACGAAGCCATCGTGGCTGAGGCTCTGGAGCCCACGGCGATGGTGCTGTCCACTGTATCGGCAGAAGGAGCTCCATCTTCACGCGTTGTTCTTCTCAAGGGGCTCGATAGCGGTGCGATGGTCTTCTACACCAACTACGACAGCCGCAAGGGCAGGGAGTTAACGCAGAATGCGAACGCAGCGCTGCTCTTCTTCTGGCCCGAGCTCGAGCGTCAGGTTCGCATCGAAGGTGACATTGAACGCGTCGCGCCCGAAACCTCGACTGCCTATTTTCACTCCCGTCCGTTTGAGAGTCAGCTCGGCGCAGCCTCCTCACCACAGAGCCAAGTGATCGCCTCACGCGATGTACTCGACCAACGCTTTGCCGAACTTGCGAACGCCAATACTGGACGCGCTACAATCGAGCGTCCGGCCCATTGGGGAGGATTTGCCCTCACCCCCCACACCATCGAGTTTTGGCAGGGCCGCCCTTCGCGCATGCATGACCGCATTCGCTACCGCAAATCGGATGGGGCTTGGGTAGTGGAGCGGCTTGCGCCCTAGCACGCGCTTTGCGCGTGGGACAGTTGCGGAGGGACGCTTGCAGAGGGACGCTTGCAGAGGGACGCTTGCAGAGGGACGCTTGCAGAGGGACGCTTGCAGAGGGACGCGGCTGCGCCGCGGGACTCGCTGCGCGAGGGACACTTGCAGAGGGACGCTTGCAGAGGGACGCGGCTGCGCCGCGGGACTCGCTGCGCAAGGGACACTTGCAGAGGTACGCTTAGAAGGCGTTTGTGTGATGCCGAACATCCGTCTTTCCCTTAGTGGTATCTACGGCAATCACGTCGAATCGGCAGGGGGCACGAGAAAGCTTATGCTTAGCCAGCCAAGCTTCGGCACAGCGGCGAATCTTGGCGCACTTTAGAGACGAAAGTGATGCCTCTGGAGAGCCATAGCGTGTGCTGCTGCGGTGACGTACCTCCACAAAGACAACAGTCGTACCCGATTTCGTGATAATGTCGATCTCGCCGATCTTCTTAAAGTAAAAGTTGCGTTCGACGATCTCGTAGCCTAACTGCTCGAGATGACGCACGGCAACGTCCTCGGCCCATCGTCCTTCTTCGACGGTACTCATGAAAAGACTCCCGATATTGCGGAACTATGATCGCGCAGCTCACGGGCCTTGTTGCCCATAAAGACGGTATGGATGTCGTTATCGACTGTCAGGGCGTGGGCTATGCCGTCAGCGTTTCACTGACTACTGCTGATACAGTGCCGAAAGTGGGTGATCGCGTGACGCTGCACACGATTCTTGCCGTGCGAGAAGATGCGATGCAGCTCTTTGGGTTCGCAAGCGCGGCAGAACGGTCGATGTTTACCCTTCTAACCTCGATCCAGGGGATCGGTGGTAAAACAGCTCTGGGTATCCTGTCGGCGGCAACTCTTACCGACCTGCGTAAAGCAGTTGCCACTGGCAATGTGGCCTCGCTCCAGCGCTTACCGGGCATTGGAAAGAAAACCGCGGAACGCTTGGTGGTTGAGCTCCGTGAAAAGGTCATTGCCATCGTCCCCGATGGTACGGCAACAGTTGATGTGCCTGCAACGCAAGTCACCGAGGATGCAATCAGCGCTCTGATCGCTCTTGGTTACACCCGCTCGGCAGCTGAACGCGCCGTCGCCAATGCCGTGTCGGCCGATCCAACACTTGTAGATTCACCCGAGAAGCTTGTTCGCGCGGCGTTAAGAAGCTGAGGGACAATTGCAGAGGGACACTTGCAGAGGGACGCGGCTGCGCCGCGGGACAATCGCAGAGGGACACGCTGCGCGAGGGACACCTGCGGAGGGACACCTGCAGAGGGACGCGGCTGCGCCGCGGGACACTTGCAGAGGGACACCTGCGGAGGGACGCGGCTGCGTCGCGGGACACGCTGCGCGAGGGACACTTGCAGAGGGACTTGGCTTCGCCAAGGGACTCGCTGCGCGAGGGACTCCTGCAGAGGGGTTATCTGCTCTTGCGTCGATTCACAAGCCACGCACGTCTCTTTGCGATTCGTTCACGGAAGGGCCCTTGGTAATTTCCATCACGCTCCATCTGAGCGTTGGCGAACTCAATAATGCCAATGGACACACTTCGACAGGTGTGGCGTAGGTGCCGATGCACTTCTTCATCAATGAGGTTTCTGTTTAACGCACGGTCAAGACAGTTTGCGGTCTCTTGCGCAGAGCCTTCGGCATACATGTACAGCTGCAATCGTTCGCCAATGGCAACCCTTCCGTAGCCCTCTGCGATGTTGTTTGAGACTGAATCGGCAGCTCGCACAATCTGCTGACCAAGCGTTCGCTTGTGAAACTCGGGCCACTCAGAAACCAGGTTAGAAATGGCATCTGAAAGTTCGGCTGCCGTTCGATAAATCCGTAGTGATCGGATGGACATTACTCGGTCTCCCGTTTTTCCTGTCCTTGTGCAATCTTGTTGCAACAACGTGACGTTCAATCAACTCGGCTCCGCCGTGTCCCTCGCGCAGCGAGTCCCGCGGCGCAGCCGCGTCCCTCTGCAGAGGTCCCGTCGCAGCCAAGTCCCGTCGCAGACGTCCCGCGGCTCAGTATCTTCGCAGACCATGTGGAGATACCTGCTCAAGCGCATAGCACTGTTTCTACCAACGCTGGTGATCATCACGGTCATCTCGTTTGCCGTTAGCCGTCTTGCCCCGGGAGATCCGGCCTCTGCCAAGGTTGGGCAGGGCTCGGATGGAAGCATGGGCGGACGCAGCACGCTGAACGAAAAGACCATTGAGCTGATCCGCAAGCAGTGGCACCTCGATAAGCCTATCTGGCAGCAGTACATGATTTGGACAGGGGGCCTGCTGTGCTTTGACATGAGCCAAGTGTTCACCGAGACTGGCACAAAATGGTCAGCAGCAACCTTTACCGGACGTCCGGATTTCGGAACCTCGTTCATCGATAACCGTCCAGTATTCGAGAAGATGATCGAGCGTGTGCCGGTAACGTTGATCATGAACTTGCTGGCAATCATCATTGCGTACTCGATCGCTGTGCCTCTGGGTATTTATAGTTCGACGCATCCGGGCACAACGACTGATCGGATGACGACATTTATCATGTTTGCGATGTATTCACTGCCGGTGTTCTGGATCGGCACGCTGGCTCTGACGTTCTTGGCCAATCCCGAGTTCATCTCGATCTTCCCGTCTAGTGGACTGCGCTCTCCGGCCTTCAGCACCAACTGGTCTGTGGCCAAGAAGCTGCTCGACTATGCATGGCATCTGGCGTTGCCTCTTCTCGTTTACACCTATGCTGATCTGGCTTTCATCTCCCGCCAGATGCGCTCGTCAATGCTTGAGGTGATCCGTCAGGATTACATTCGCACAGCACGAGCTAAGGGCCTAAGTCAGCGCAGTGTCATCTACCGTCATGCGCTGCGCAATGCACTGATTCCGCTTATCACCCTTGTGGCGGCGCTCATCCCAAATCTGATAGGGGGCTCGGTTATCATCGAATCGATCTTCTCGATCCCGGGCATGGGTGAGCTTTCATTCCGGGCCTTGATCTCGCGTGACTATCCGATGATCATGGCCGTGTTCACCGTATCCGCCGTTTTGACGCTCATCGGCATGCTGGTGGCTGACGCGTTGTATGCACTCGTTGATCCTCGCATTTCGTTCGGGAAGAAGTCGTCATGAGTACCGAAACCACAACCGCACAGACCGCTGCGCAGTCTGCAGCCACGGAAGGGGAGAGCTACGGGGCCTTTGTGCGACGTCAGTTCCGCAAGAGTGCTTTCGGCATGATCAGCATCTGGATCATTGGCACGATTGCAATCGTTGCGATCCTGGCCGATGTGATCGCAAACGACAAGCCGATCGTCTGCTCCATCAAGAACGAAACCCGATTTCCAGTCTTCGTCGAATACGGCGTGACGCTGGGTATCACCACCTGGGGCGCTGATTTTGCAACGGCCGACTGGAAGACCCTGCCATACGATTGGGCTGTCTGGCCGCCCGTGCCGTATGCGCCAAACAGCACCGACAAGAACCTTGTTTCGCTCAAGGACAGAGCCCCTTCATCAAAGCACCTTCTTGGCACTGACGGGCTGGGTCGAGATGTACTGGCCGGGATCATTCATGGTAGCCGCTACGCCCTGAGCATCGGCTTTATTGCCATGTCGATAGCCCTGACGATTGGCATTATTCTCGGTGCCATCGCAGGATTCTTCGGCGGTGCTGTCGATATCATCATCTCTCGTCTGATCGAAATTGTGATCACCTTTCCGCGGTTCTTCCTGATCATAACCATCGTGGCACTCGTGGAGCAGGGCTCTTTGTGGTTGATCATGGGGCTTATTGGCCTTACCGGATGGACGTCCATTGCCCGTTTCATGCGCGGCGAAGTATTACGTGTCCGCAACCTTGATTACATCTCGGCGGCAACCGCTCTCGGATACTCAACGCCGCGCGTAATCTTCCGTCACGTGATCCCCAATGCCATCGCCCCCGTACTGATCTATGCAGCTTTTGGCATCGTCAGTGCGATCCTCTTCGAGAGCGCCCTTTCATTCCTCGGCTTTGGAGTCCCACCCACCGTCGTTACCTGGGGCAGTGTCCTGCAAGCCGCTCGCTCCAGTACCGCCTCGTGGTGGCTTGCCATCTTCCCGGGCCTCATGATCTTCATCACCGTCAGCGCATTCAACCTCGTCGGCGACGCGCTGCGTGATGCTACGGACCCACGACTGAGAAGCTAGAGGTAGTTTAGCACATGCTTCTCATCATCCCGGCAATCGATCTGACCAATGGGCAGGCGCTACGGTGCATCCGTGGCGTGCCAGGTACCGAGGAGTTGTATTCACAGATCAGTGAGCATCCGGTGGAGCTGGCGCAATTGTGGCGTCGGGAGAATGCCAAGTGTCTGCATGTGACCGACCTTGACTCATGGAAGGGACGCTCGTCGGAAGTCAACGACCGCACCGTGGTGCAGATGCAGAAGGCTATTGACGTGCCGGTGCAGTACGTGACGCGTCGTGATACCGTTGAGGCATACCGGCACTTGCTTCAGCAGGGCGTATACCGCGTTGCTCTAAACGTTGTTGTCTGGACCGATCCAGACGGCGTTCGTCAACTTCTGGAACAGTACGGCCCAAGCCGCGTGATCTTTGGCGTGCGCGCCCGTGATGGTCAGATCGACCTTGGCAACGGGGCTGGCACAGTGGGTGACGAAGACTTTATTCGTCGGGTGGCTTCGCTCGGCGGCAAGCGTGTACTTTACACCGAGGTGGACTGGGAGGGGAACCTAACCGGCGAAGACCTAGCAACCATCCGACGAGTGGCGTCGATAGCACCACTGCGCATGACCATGGCAGGTGGCATTGCATCTCCACAGCAGCTCTGGTCATTGCAGCATGACGTCCCGGGTAATGTTGATTCGGTGGTCATCGGCCGGGCTATGTATGAGAACCGGTTCCCATGCCAGGCCATCTGGCGGGACATCGAGGCCGACCTCGAGCCGGGAATTCATCAGAGGGCCGAAAGCATTCAGGAGCAGTCGTCCCTCACTGAATCCGATACACCAGCTCCACCGACACCAGTGTCTGATTGAGCGGTGTGGACGTCGCAAGAGTCAGCCAGCGTCCTGATACGCTGAGGTCCAAGCGTTCAGACAGTGGTATGAACGTTCCAATGTATGCCCCATAGGCAGCGCCGAGTGTCGACTCAAAAATGGACGGATTCAGAAAACCAAAGCCCCCTTCAACTCCAACATAGGGAGACCATCCATGTTTGATCGGACGCCATGTGGCGGTGGCGGTGATCTGTGTGATCGACAATGGTCCCTTCAGAGGCCACGTTTCTCGGTGCAGACCATTACCCATGGAAGCGGTCATCCACGCTCCTCCGATACCCAGAAGTATTCTGCGCGACGGAGACCAGCTGTAGCGCACGTCGAACTGTGCCGCAGAGCCGAGATCCGTGGATTCAGCCAAGGGGCCTGTTGGACGCGCCAAGCGCACCGAACCGGACACATAGCTGCGAGCCGATTGCGCTAGCAGAGCCGGACCGGCAAGCAGAACGACGAGTCCGATAACGTACCGCAACCATTGCATGTGAGGTCAGTCCCTGGGGTGTTTTTCGATGATTCAAGATAGGGAAGCAAAGCGCGATTTCTCGTATCTTCGCGGCATTCACGGACAACCGTGTTCGAATGAAATCGTGAAGGACAGACATGCCCCAGATCATCATCGACGGACAGGTTATTGAGGCGGCGGCCGGACAGACGATCATTGAAGCGGCGCTTGCCAGCGGCATTACCATTCCGCACTTCTGCTGGCACCCGGCGCTTTCTGTTGCCGGCAATTGCCGCATGTGCCTGGTCAACGTCGGAACACACAAGAAGGACGTCGACGGCTCTCTGATGTACAGTGACGACGGAGCCCCTGTCGTTAACTGGTTCCCAAAGATGCAGATCGCCTGCGCCACCCCGGTGTCGGATGGGATGATTGTGGATCTGACGGGTCCTAAGACCGAATCGGCCCAGAATGCCGTGATGGAGTTCCTGCTCATCAATCACCCGCTGGATTGTCCGATCTGCGACGAAGCAGGTCAGTGCAAGCTACAGGAGTATGCCTTCAATCATTCGAAGGGCAAGAGCCGCTTCGATGAAGAGAAGACGCAAAAGGAAAAGCGCGTCGAGCTCGGCCCGAACGTCATGTTCGACGGTGAGCGTTGCATCTCCTGTTCGCGCTGTATCCGCTTTGCCGACGAAGTGGCCAAGCAGCCGGTGCTGTCGTTTGTTCAACGTGGTGACAAGGTGACGATCCGTACGTTCCCGGGTACGACCTTCGACAGTGAGTATTCGATGAACGTCATCGATATCTGTCCGGTCGGGGCTCTGACGAGTATCGACTTCCGCTTCAAGGCTCGTGTCTGGGAAATGTCGTTTACCGACAGTGTTTGCCCGGGCTGCGCTCGCGGCTGCAACATCAGCATCGGCGTAATGAACAATGAAGTGCTGCGTGCTGAGCCCCGCACCAACATGCACGTCAACACCTATTGGATGTGTGACACCGGACGTCTGGCTGTACCGGACATGGTCAACGAAAACCGTCTCCAGTCGCCTCAGGTGCGCCGCGGCGGTCAGCTCGTCGATGTCTCATGGAATGAGGCGATTGATGCAGCGGCATCAGCTCTCAAGGGGCTTAAGGGCAACGAGATCTTTGTGTTCGGGTCAGCCAAGGCTTCCAATGAGGACAATTACCTCATGGCCAAGCTTGCGCATGATGTCCTTAAGACGGGCAACGTGGACTTCATCAAGCACAATGATCACGCGTTTGGCGATGACATCCTGCGTCTGAACGATCGCGCGCCAAACGCCATCGGTGCTCATTCGGTGGGTATTGCTCCCAAGGGTGACGGCCACAGCGTGGAGGCTTTTGCAGGTCGCGCTTCGCATGGAACCATCAAGACGGTCATCGTCCTTGGTGATGATCCGGCCGGTGTGTCACAGGAGTTGGCGCAGGCCCTTGCTGGCGTCGAGAACATCATCGTGATCGGTTCGCACAACACCGCTACCACCAAGCTTGCCACCATCATCCTTCCACGTTCGGTCTGGGCCGAGTACGACGGTACGTTCACCAACACGACACACCGGGTACAGCGCTTCCAGGCTGCTGTTGTGACCAAGGAGAACCAGCGGACCATGGGTATGCGTATGAGCCGGTGGGATAAGTTCGGTGCCCCGAACGACCGCTGGACAAATGGCGAGCGTCGGGACTGTCGTCCAGCCTGGCGCATTATCAGCCAGATCGCGGAAGCTCTTGGAACTACATGGAATTACGTCAGCTCTGCATCAGTGTTTGCCGATATCGCAACACACATCGCCCCCTTCAAGGGCATGTCAGCGCAGGGGTTGGATGAGCATCAGGGACTGGTCCTTGGCAAGGGCACCGAGCCGGAGCCGAAGGGAGTCGTTTACGAATCGCACGTGCTGAAACCACAGTAACATTATGGTCATTCCAACACATCTTCTGATCGCACTCATCCAGGCCGGCATCCTGGTGAATCTTATGCTGGTGGCGGCCGCGTACATGGTGCTTGCCGAGCGCAAGATCGCCGCCTGGATCCAGAACCGCGTAGGACCCAACCGGGTCGGACCGTGGGGCTTGTTCCAGTCGTTTGCTGACGTGTTCAAGCTGTATTTGAAGGAAGACGTTGTGCCGGCTGCGGCCGACTATCGCTTCCACGCCCTAGCGCCGGTTATCTCGATCGGTGTAGCCATCACGGTATACGCTATCATACCGTTCTCTCCTGCCTACGTCGTTGATGGTGTAGCCTACAGCCTCTCGATGGCCCCCAACATGGACATCGGGATTCTGGCTGTGCTTGCCATGACCTCGGTTGGCGTGTATGGGGTAGCCCTTGCTGGATGGAGCTCCAACAACAAGTACTCGCTGCTTGGGGGCCTTCGTTCGGCAGCTCAAATGATCTCCTATGAACTGTCGATGGGACTCGCCATCATCGGCGTGGTGCTGATCTCCGGAACGCTCAATATTGTTGAGATGATCGACAAGCAGACAGCCGGTGCGTGGAACGTCTTCTACCAGCCCGTGGGATTTATCCTGTTCCTGATCACGGCACTTGCCGAGACAAACCGCGCGCCTTTCGACCTTCCCGAGGCAGAGCCAGAACTGGTTGGTGGTTACCACACGGAATACTCTGGTATGAAGTTCGGCCTACTCTACCTTGCCGAGTACGCCAACATGTTGGCCTCAAGTGCCATCATGGCGGCGATGTACTTAGGCGGCTGGGATGCCATTCCATTCCTCGATGACGCAACGGTGCTTGGTCTGCAGGCCGGCTCAATCCCTATGGTTCTGCTCGGTCACGTCGTGTTCCTCAGCAAGGCCTTCCTGCTTGTGTTTGTGTTCATCTGGGTGCGCTGGTCTCTCCCACGCTTCCGCTACGACCAGCTCATGAACCTTGGCTGGAAGATCCTTCTTCCACTTTCACTTGTGAATGTGGTGATCACCGGTCTTGTCATATACTTTTTCCAATGACAAAAGACTATTGAATCCGCCAACCACTGCCCACAACCTGTAACCCGTAACCTGCAACCTGACAATGGCCAACATCAAAGACAATATCGAATCGCAGCGTCTGAATTTCTGGGAGCGCATCTATCTTCCCGAGATTGCCAAGGGGCTCGGGTTGACGTTGAAACAGATGTTCAAGCCCTCGTTCACTCGGCAGTATCCCGAGGAGCGCTGGATCCCTGAGGGCTCCTATCGTGGACGTCCGGTTCTCGTACAGGAAGAGGACGGCGAACGCTGCGTTGCATGCGGCTTGTGTTCACGGGTATGTCCAGCCCTTGCCATCGAAGTGCGCGCCGGCGAGACAACGGCAGAGAAAGAACGGTACCCCGAAAAGTTCGAGATCAATATGCTCCGATGCATCTACTGCGGCTTCTGCGAAGAAGTGTGCCCTGAAGAAGCAATCGTTATGAGCAAAGACTATGAGCTTGTCTTCGGTTCCCAAGAAGAGGGAATTCTCGGCAAGGAAAAGCTCCTCGTCCCAGTAGCCCAACTCCAAGAGCGCCTCGAGTTCCTCCGCCAATGGCGATAAGGGGATAGCTCACAGCAGCTTCCGCAGACCTGTTCGGCTGTTCACCTGCAGCTTCTTGTACACGTTGCGGATGTGGGTCTTTACCGTCTCGGGAGCGATGAACATATCATCGCTAATCTCCTTGTACGACTTACCTAATGCGAAGGCTCTCATGATGTCTTCCTCGCGAGGGGAGAGGTCGCTCAGGTCTGCCTTCGGACGCACTTTGTTGCGGAAGGACTCCAGTGCCTTGCGAGCAACGGCACTGGACATTGGAGAGCCCCCTTGCAGAAGATCCTCGATTGCAGGCAGCAGCTCAATGTGTAGGCGATCTTTGGTGATGTAGCCGTTAGCACCGGAGACGATGGCTTCGAAGATCTTTGTGTTGTCCTCGAATGATGAGACGACGAGAAATTCGGTCTGAAGACCGCGCCGACGGCATTCGCGGAGCACTGACAGTCCCGTGATATCGGGAAGAACGATATCCAGCAGTACAATGTCTGGCTTCTGCTCGCGAATGATGACGATCGCCTGTCGTCCGGAGTCGGTTGTATCGATGACCTTAAGCTTGTCATTGCCAACCAGTAGGGCCTTGATCTCTTCGCAAAAGATTGGGTCGTCTTCGACAATAAGAATTGACTTCATGGTATCAGCCCCGGATGGTAGGGTACGTGATGGTAAAACGCGTCCCGTTATCTGGAATTGAATCGACGGAAACTGTTGCGCCGATGCGTGTTGCGCGGCGTTGAATGTTGTTTAAGCCATTGCCGCGTTTGCCTGCAGGATCCAAGCCAACGCCATCATCGGACCATGTGATCGTGGTCTGTGAGCCCCGTGCATCGACTATGAATTGAACGCAGCGTGCCTGCGAGTGACGAAGCGTATTGGTCAGGAGTTCCGAAACGATCATCAGCAGCTCATGCCGTGAGGCGGCATCCATCGACGTGCGATCGAAGGAGTCGATCTCGATCTCCACCGTACAATGCAGTCCAGCATCATTGGTCGACTCTGATACGTACTCACGCAGGGAGCCATAAAAGCCAGCGTCGGTCATCGACGTTTCCGACATAAGCGTAAGGAGATTGCGGAGCGAGCGTACCGTTACGAGCGTCATGTCATGTATTCGAGAGAGAGCCTCCTGGTGTCGATCAGGGGATGATTGTCGGGCAATTGAGGCGATTCGCACGAGACGGCTACCAATAATGTCATGCATGTCTTCTCTCAAGAGCTCCAGTTGTTCGGTCTTGGCATGTTCAATTTGTCGTCGATGACGCTTGTTTCGCTCAAGAACAAGCACATACCCTCCAAGGCAGAGTAACACGAGAGTTATACCTGGCAGAACCTCAGCGATCGACTCGGTCACCGCCGTAAAATGATCTTCCTGAATCTTGATAAGGTCAGTATGGGCACTCAGTGGATTCAGGATGTCGAGTGAATGAGAGCCGCTAGTAACGCCAAAAGAGAAAATGCCATCTCTCTCAAGAGTACCGACGATGTGGTCTGATACTTCGTCGTGATTGACAATCTGAGCAGCGATTCGTGAGGCAACGGTGTTCGCCTCGAAGTATATGGTACATGGAAAACGCGAAACAGAAACGATAGATGGGGGGCTCTCTATTTGTCGTACGTAGGATGTGTTGTCGCCCTCCTCAACGTAGTACCGGGGGTGAATTGTTGCTGGGGTGGCAGTGGCTTGGATTGATCTGATCGTGTTATTGTATGAGTACTCAAGTTTCAAAGTGTCTAAACAGCGTTCAAGATGATAATAGATACTGGGGTGTGAATTGGCAGACTCATACGGCAAAGGCAGGTTAATCAAAGAAAAGCACCGCTGAGCATCCCTGTCAACGACATCGATTCTATCGCCTGAAACAAAAGCCTCCACATTCTCTTTGCTTGATTGTGCAAGCCGCAAGTGAACGCCACCGTCAATCTGCCAGCTGCGAATGTAATTCCCGCCGTCCGTGATTACGACGGTATCGTCACGGAATGTCGCCGACAGAGAGCCAATACCTGTATTCACAACCTGATAACGGTTCACTCCATAACTCAAGCTGGCTGTTGCTATGTGCGGAACAATGCTTGCATAATGTCCAGCTCTATTCCATTTGAGTGCTAATGTTCCGTGGCGTGATACGATAAAGAGTAAGCTATCCGAAAGTGGGTAAATACCTGCTTGGTTAGAGATCCGAGGAAAAATGATTGGAGTATTGGCATGGCAATAGTCCTGCAATGAGATTGTTGCCAGCTGGTTCATTGTAACCAGGTCAAAGAACAACAGGGTTTCTTCGGTAAGAACAGCTAACACATCCGGTCTGAACTTGCAGAGTGAACCCTCTACAATTCTCGAGTGTGTATGGATTGTAGCCGAAGAATTGTAACGGCCATCACGCTTCACATGTCGGTAAATATTTTGCTCAGAGCAGGTAATCAACGTATCGTCAGCAGTTTTAACAAAGCCGCGGACGGTGAAGGGCAATTTTAGAATCACTTTCGAAACAGATCCACTCTTGGATTGTGCTCCGTGCTGCACCGTACCATCGTGTCGCCAGTGCTTCCCAACGCGAATGAAGTTGCCTATTGGTGTGCGCGCTGTTCTTGTCGAGTCGGCACCAGAACCAACCCCATAGGAGATCAATGGAATGTCGCCATCTGAACTATGAAGGTTGCGAATGATAGGGCGCGGAATTTGATCGATGATGTCTCTGAAATCTCTGTGCGTGTGCGTTGCCCAGATATGTTTACCACTGCTTGCAAGTTGCAAGTACACCTTAGAGAAATAACTGTAGTATTTGCCAAAAGCGAGCCTGGTAGATTTCTTAGTGGTATCAAGTATCGTAAGAGCGTGATACATCGAGAGGACAGAAACCGATACATCGTTATCAAGTTGAGCGAAATCGGCAGTCGTGTCGAAATGTAGTTTCTGAAGAAGTTGGCGAAATCCAACTTGATACTCGATTGCTAGATCCGGATCGCTGTTTATACAACTTGCAATCACTAAACGTTTAGTCCATAGCTGCCCGATATGATCCCCCGCAAGAGTAAACAGTGAGTCTGCAGTCATTGCGAAGGCAAGCGCATCCTCAGTGTAGCCAGCGCGGTTGTATTCCATACTGAGGTTTGCAAGTCTGTTTGCTCTAGACTCAGCAGCGTCCGGTGGCGTCCATGATGTGTACAGTGAACGGGCCTTGTCGTACAGACCACAACTTCGAAAGGCATGTGCAAGTTCGCCCTTATCACAATTGGGTGACTTGCGACGGAGATAGCTCTCATTAATGTCAATGGCGGTTCTGAAGCATTCAAGCACCAGAGCCGACTCAGTTGTGTTGATCTTCCCTAGTAGCGTAGTGACAACGAGATTATATAGGCTGTCCAAATGTGGATCATTTGCATCAAAGACAGATGAACGCAATTCACGAAGCTTAGTAGACACCTTAGTGTATTCTGCAATGGAATCGGCACCTTGGATCGGTAGACTGCTGATCTCCGAGAAAAGCCTGTCTACGGTCGACATGTCGCATGAATTGACCGTCAGTGTGATAAGGGCAAGGCCCCATAGGAGCCTTTCTATCAGTGGCGCTTTCATTTTGTAAATATAGACCCACTCTCTTTGGAAGATCTCTGGGTACCCATTTTATCAATATGTCCGTGCAAAGTCATCTAGGATATGTTGAAGCAATGCTTTGTTTCACTGGTGAAGGAACCCATATCATATGTACAAATCATCACCGTTGCTTTTGATCCCAATCACTCTTTGCATGATCATTGGTTGTGCAGCCCCAGTGTTCAGTCAGGTGCCGGATTACGTGGCCAAGAGCGGCCTAGTTGGTTGGTGGCCGTTCAACGGAAATGCAAATGATGAAAGTGGTAATGGACATCATGGGAAAGTCGTGGGGGCTAGGCTTGCAACAGACCGCAATGGTAAATCCAATTCCTCATTCTACTTCGGT
>JBILLF010000108.1:0-5561 GCA_044376225.1 Patescibacteria group bacterium
TTAAGGGAAGCAACCGAGCTGTGTATGGCGAGCAAATGCTGGAGGTTCTCTCGCAGCGCCTGTCAGAGCAGGGACTCCATCGTGTAACGGCCCGCGAACTGCGCCGGTTTCGACAGTTCTATCAGGCTTATCCGAACATTTGGGAGTCAGCGACTCCCAAATCACTTGCAGTGGCAGGATTAGGCAGCCTTGCCCCACTCGTACTCAGGGCAACTAGTCACACCCAAGAATCCAAGCGTCTCGAAACAGAACCACTTACTTGCTCTCCTACGGAGATACATCGGCCGCACGCTGACATACTTTTCCGTTTATCGTTCACACATCTCGCCGAGATCATTCAGCTCCCCGACGATACCCATCGGAGATTCTACGAAGTCGAGTGCATGCGAGGGCATTGGTCAGTTCGCGAGCTTCGTCGCCAGATCGCGAGTCTCTACTACGAGCGAAGTGGTTTCTCCATGGACAAATCCAAAGTATCCAAAATCACAAACGCCGCATCCGAACGTGTGAATCTCGACAGGATCGTACGAGATCCATACATCTTTGAATTCCTAGGTCTTCGATCGCACGACTCGATGGGCGAGACAGATCTAGAAGACGCACTCCTTGATCGTCTTCAGGAGTTTCTCTTAGAAATGGGGCATGGGTTCTGCTTCGAAGCCCGACAGAAACGAATTCTTATTGGGGATGAGCACTTTTTTGTGGATCTGGTCTTCTATCATCGTGTTCTCAAGTGCCATGTACTTGTCGAGTTGAAAGCTGATGCCTTCCGTCACGAACACCTAGGACAATTGAATACATATGTCGCTTACTATAAGAGACACGAAATGACGGAGAGCGACCAGCCGCCAATAGGAATACTGCTGTGCACCCAAAAGAATGATGCATTGGTTGAGTTCGCCCTTGGGGACATCTCGAATCAGCTTTTTGTCTCGCGCTATGCGCTGGAGATACCCAACAAGCGTGATATGGAATCCTTCCTCCTACAACTGGCGAAGGAGCTCGGATATGAATGAGTTCTATGTCATCACCCTCCTCTGCAAGTTTCCCCTCTTCCAATAACCTTCACACTCATTCGTGATACCAGCAGCTGATATCCTTCGTTACTATAGCGGATTGTTGGACGTGGATCATTGCTCAAAACATGAAACCTCAAAAGCGGTAGCTACCGTCTTTCCGAAACCGGACATCTGTCCGGTTTTTTTTTGCCCGAATCCCACAGTTCTTCTTTTCAACTATAGTGGAGTGTGTATATGTCGGCATCAGTAATTGTGCTCATTGGTATCGTGCTTCTTCTTCTCTTCGGGATGAAGCATGTTCTGCGGCTATTCGGAATGGTATCTATTCCGGAGGATAGGATCGGGTTGATCACCAAGAAGTTTGGTGGTCCTCGCTTGGACGGAGATCGGATTATCGCGCAAGGGGGCGAGTCGGGATTTCAGGCTCAAACACTAGGTCCGGGCTTGCACTGGGGGTACTGGCCATGGCAGTACTCCATTACGAAGCAGGCGTTCACGGTTATTCCCGAAGGACACATAGGACTCGTGAATGCAAAGGACGGCAGCATCCCGGAAACGGGACGCATTCTCGGACGCCGGGTCGAGTGCAACGATTTTCAGGATGCGCAGGCATTCCTGCGAAATGGTGGACAGAAGGGACGTCAGTCGGCATTCATTCCATCGGGGGTTTACCGTATCAACGAATTCCTCTTCGATGTGACCGTTGTTCCTCAAGTGCACATCCAGGACAACATGATCGGGATCGTTACGGCACTCGATGGAGCGCCCCTGGATGACGGTCAGATCGCGGGCAAACTTGTTCCCAATGATGTGCACAACAACTTTCAGGACTTCGATTCCTTTCTCAACGCCCACGGTAATCGTGGTCTGCAACAGCAAGTGATCCTTGCCGGCACGTACAATCTCAATCCATGGGCAGTTACCGTCGAAGAAGTCAAGATGACCGAGATCACCATCGGTCATGTTGGCGTCGTGATCTCCTTCTTCGGACAGGAGGGCGTTGACATATCAGGAGAGGGATTCCGACATGGCAATCTTGTTTCGAAGGGGCAGCGTGGGGTGCTTGCTGAGCCCCTTAACCCGGGGCTCTATCCGATTAACCCATACACAACGCGTGTTGAGATTGTGCCAACCACCAACCTCGTGCTGAATTGGGCGCTTGCACGGACTGAGGCCCATAATCTTGACAAGAATCTATCAACGATCACGGTGCGATCGAAAGACGGGTTCCAGTTCAACATTGATGTGTCGCAGATCATCCACATACCGTTGGTTGACGCTCCGAAGGTTATCGCCCGCTTCGGTAACATTCACAACCTCGTTTCGCAGGTACTCGAGCCCACCATTGGCAACTACTTCCGAAACTCTGCTCAAGACTCCGACGCGATCGACTTCCTTAGTAGTCGTCAACAGCGACAGGAAGAGGCAAAGCGGCACATCTCCAGAGTTCTCGAAGAGTATAACGTTCAGGCGGTCGACACTCTCATCGGTGACATTGTTCCGCCAGTGGAACTGATGAAGACGCTTACCGATCGAAAGATCGCCCAGGAGCAAGAGAAGACCTTTGACGCGCAACGACTGGCGCAGGAAAAGCGTCAGGCGCTTGCCAAGCAGACAGCCGTAGCCGACATGCAGGCAGAGGTCGTGAAGGCAGAACAGAGTGTGGCGATTGCCGAACAAGTTGCCGATGCTAGCGTGCGTAAGGCGAAAGGAGAATCCCAGTCGATCAAGATCGCCGCTGAAGCCAATGCCGAAGCAACACGACTCAAAGCTCAGGGTGATGCGCAATCGGTAAAGATCTCAGCCGATGCCGAATCGGAGTCTGTACGTCTGCGCGCTCAGGCCGAATCAACGCGCATCGCGCTCACCGGACAGGCAGAATCCGAGTCGATCCTTGCAAAAGGTAAGGCCGTGGCCGAATCTTATCGCCTCTCGGTCGAGGCAATGGGACCCGAGAACTTCACAGCGATGAAGGTGACAGAGGAGATCGGTAAAAACGGCATCCGACTCATTCCAGATCTTGTTGTTAACGGTGGGGGCAAGGAAGGGGGCGGAACCTCATCAATCGACGGACTTATGGCAATGCAGCTTCTTCAGATGATGCAGGGCACGAAGACCGTTCGAAAAGCATCCTAGAGTCCTGAGATCAGATCTCGTTGTGGAACGATGATAGAGGGGGCTCGGCACCACGTGGATCAACGTGTGCTCTGCCCCCTTTCATTTGAGGAGCGACGAAAGAAGTCGGATATTCGCCGAAGTATGGGTCAAGTACATGGGGCTGGCATCTTGTCATCGGGTCAACGTCAATGAATGCGAGTAATAACAAAGCAGTATTCTGGCGACTCGCCATTCCCGTAATCATACTCATTGTCGCGACGATCTGTTTCGAGGCTGGGGTTGTAGTGAAGTATCGGCTGCACATTGCCGAAGAGGGGTTGCCGATGCATGTTCTCTATGCGATGAGTCTGTTTAAGGTGAACGGTATCAACCTTGGGGTACCTATTGATGGACCTTGGTGGGCCCAATATCTCTTGCTCGCCATGTACTTCGCTGCACCTGCTGTATCAGTTAGTGCGATCGTCGAAGCCGTGTTTCGTGTTGCGCGTCTAAAACTCCGATGGGTTCTTCTGCGTGGCGGTCATGCCGTGGTCATTGGGGCTGGCAGAGCAACAGCCGACCTCCCGGCAATCATAGAGGCCGAGGTTAAGAGACGACGATGGTATGGGTTTGGATTTACCGGCGTCCCAGTTGTTATGGCCGACAAATCCGAAGAAGCGCTGTTGAAGAACTCGCCACAACTTCTCAAGGTTCAGCTTGATGCGACCGATGCGCAGGTAGTTGACTATCTGAACATGACCAAGGCCCGTCTGATCATGTTGCTTACGGACGATGATCAGGCGAACATCGACATGTACTTCCGTCTCCGCGATCGACTGCAGTCTATTCCGAAGAAGAAGCATCCAATTGTCTTTATCCGTGTGCGCGACATGGATCTAATCCGCGTCTTGCGATCTTACAATACGAGTCCCAAGATCCGCTTCTTCAATGTCCACATCGAGGGAGTCCGGTCTCTCTTTGAATCTGGCAACGATATATCTCAGGTTGCCTGGTTAGGTCGAGATCAGGGGTCGAACTCCGCGGTCACTTCGAACTGGCGGGCGTTGTCACAGATCAAGCAATTGCGCCCAACCCGAATTGTCATGGTTGGATTTGGCCGATTCGGTCAGCATCTCCTCGTTGAAATGATGCACCACAATAACGGTGAGATCATCAAGGACCTCCGGAGCTTGTCGGTGCTGAGTCCTGACGTCTTTCACGCATGGGCACACTTCGAACGACTGCTGCTGTGCAATGTGAACAACGGTGCTACACTACCTAATCCTGATCTCACATCTGGCACGCATCGTGATGTCGGGATGCTACACAGTCTTGCTACAGAATCAATCGGCCAAGAAACACTCTGGATCATCGGCACCGACGACATGCCCGCGAACATTCAAGCCGCATCTGTTGTCCAGCGCTTCTGTGCCAATCAACCAGACTCTATAAAGGGTCACACCACCATCGTTGTTCGAACGAATATGTTCAGCATGGCCCACGAACGTCTGCTTCACTCCGGCACCTCAAGCAAGGTCGACTACGTACTACTGCCCGCCTATCAGATTCTCGGCGCATACTTCAGCAGACGCCTCCGCGACGCCATGGAGGAATCAACCAGCTGACCCATTGTGTACCCAGGGCTAAAGCCCTGGGCTGTTGATGATGGACCTTTGTACCCAGGGCTAAAGCCCTGGGCAGTTATTGATGGACCTTTGTTGATGCCACCTTCTCCGTACCCAGGGCTAAAGCCCTGGGCAGTTATGCGTCCCTCCGCGAAGCGGAGTCCCTCTGCAAGAGTCCCGCGGCGCTGCCGCGTCCCTTGGCAAAGTCCCTCCGCAAAGCGGAGCCCGACACATAGCGTCTCAAACAATATCAAGATTGTATTCGTGTTTATGAATAGGTAATTCATGGAGGCCCCATGCCACATCTCATCATTGCGATGCTCGCCCAGGTTCTTGTAGTTGCCAACATGGCAGGAGCGGTAGAAAACGGTTTCGATGGTAGGCCGACGAGGCAGACTGCGGTTCTGGCTCGGACAGCGGGCGCTGATTCTCAGGCGCAGAGCGGATTGGATACGTTCCTCGTGAAGAAGTACATCATCGAGAACTACTTCCGCCGCTTGCCCCCTGGAGCGCTAAACATGCCGTGGAAGGGCCTCGATTCGATCGTTGATCAGTGGACAACGATGGTATCCAAGGATCAATGGAAGAAGATGACGGATGACCATCGTGGCATTGCTAGGGGGCGCATTGGTGTGACGACGGAGATCACGCCGCATGGAAACCTCATCAATACGGTGGTTCACTGGGGTCCAGCCTACCGCACCGGACTGCTCGTTGGCGACCTTATCGAGGGCGCAAATGATCACAGCATCGCGGGGATGGCTCATCCCGAATCCAACAAGCGCATTCGCGGAACCCCTGGCACGCCGGTCCTTCTGGA
>JBILLF010000059.1:0-13281 GCA_044376225.1 Patescibacteria group bacterium
TCGGAGGCGTAAGACGTTGAATTGTCAAGAATTTGCAGGACTGTGTCGCGTTGTTTGAACACCGTTGTATCGGCAATGTGAATCGTGCCGAACACGTGACTCACTGCCCCTTGTGGAGAGGTAATCCGCCATAAGAGACTCTGGCCGGTGGCGTTCTCACCGGCTGCACATGCGTCTGATGTGGCAATGAGAATGGCACTGACAGAGCAGAATAGCCATCGAAGAGTCCGTAATCCCATAAGTCTACGAAGTTGACGAAATGTTCGTGAAATGGAAAGGGGCTGTGCATTTCTGCGCAGCCCCACGTGGTTGTCAGTGAGACCCCGAATAGGGACGATTACAGCAGTGAGCGGGCGATGTTCAGGGCCTCCCAAGCTGTGCCATTGATGCCCCATGCCAGAGGTGCGATTCCAGGAGCATAGGCCATCATCGGGTGCTGGAGTGCTTGGCGGTCGGGGGCTGGATAGCGGGATCTAAACTCGGCCATGTTCCAATAGACAGGTGCCTGAGCGGTATAGGATGAAACTGCCACAGGGCGGTTGGGAAGTGAGATCATCGTGCCACCGACCCCACTGTTTGGTGCAATTCGACGGAGCATGGGGGCGTTGGTGACCGACAGCACTATGGTTTTCCCATCACGGGTCAATGCATCGGCAAGCTCTGTTGCGACTGAGTTCAGATCATCCGGACGCAGCAGAACGAGTTGCATCTGATCGTGCCCGTGGTTCGAAGCATGCATGATGGTTCCAAGGGCCCGGGCGATCTCCTGAGCTGCATGTGCGGAGCCTTGCGGGTCATTACGCAGGTCAAGGATCATCGTATCAGGGACTTCTGCTACAAGCGCTGTGACTAGTGCACTTGTTTCATTCATGGCAGCGGTACCAAGATGACGGAACGTTACGGCTACGGTGTTGCCGTCGCGTGCATGTCCAATACCACCAGCCCACCCGTCGGCCACATCAACCTTTCGACTGATATGCATGTCACGGCGCTGCAGCTCCACCATGACGTACCGTGCAGGGATGTTGCGCGTGAGATCGATGGCCTGTTCCACGGACGTCACGGGTTGGCGGTTTACAGCCGTGAGAACGTCACCCGCGCAGAGTCCTGCGGCGTAGGCCGGCATTGAGACGAATACTTCGGTGATAACGACACCTTCGGGCGATGACGTCAGGACGATTCCAAGCGAACGCACCAATGTTGTCTCGTCCGGCGTTCGGGAAGGCCCCGCATTGATACCCGGGAGGTCACGTTGTTGCTGTTGCGGGCCCGTTTGAGCAGCGGCACCGATCGTAGCAAGGACGATCGTCAGGATTCCACGAATGAATGAACGCATAGGTACCTCCGTTCTGCTGAGAGTGAATACAGATGGCTTTGACGGAGGCAATGTTGTTCATCAATTCCTAGTGCTTGTGATATGAGTGTAGTCCCATGAAAGCTGACGCACGGACCATGAATCCTATTGTGCACACGGAAGCAATTGCGACAACTTTCACAATTTGCGCCATATGAAGCCCAATGTCTTGTCCATTTACATCGCCTTCGTTGCCATGCTAGCCCCCTGCATGGTAGTAGCTCAGAATGGTGCATCGCGCCGAGCGGACTCGCTTTCGAGGGAAGCGATGAAGTACATGGATTCGAATCTTCCTCAGACGGCCCTTGAACTTTGGAACAAAGCCCTGGCCGAGGTGCCCGGCTATGTGCCGTTTCTGTACGAGAAAGCGGTCACCCTTGTCATGGCAGAGCGTCAGGCCGAAGCAATCACCATACTCGATCCGATCTACCGTGATACGATGCTGCGCGACCGTGGCTATCAGCTGATTGGAAACTGTTACGACATCTTACAGGACACGGGTAAGGCACGTCGGCTCTATGAAGAGGGTGTGCAGCGATATCCCGCATCGGGTCGACTTCATTTCGAGATCGGTCAGCTCTACTATCGTGCCAATGACCGTCCTCTAGCCCAGATGTGGTGGCTTCAGGGAACGCGCAATGAGCCGGCGTTTGCGACCAACTATTACTGGCTGGCAAAGTTCTTCTCCGAGACTCGCGAGCGCATCTGGTCCGCATTCTATGGTGAACTCTTTCTCAATCTCGAGCGCAATACGACACGCACACGTGAGATCTCCAAGCTGGTCTTTGACATGTGGAACTTGTCGATGCGTATTGGCGATACGACTGATCCAATGCGGTTCTGTTCCGATGAGACTCTTGAGATTCCCGACAAGCGCGGAGGCGGCATGATGTCGTTTCCGGAGGCGTTCGAGTTCACGATGGCAACTTCGGCACAGACGCTATTCAAGACCGATACAGTCATCAAGAGTCTGTCGATCGAGCAGCTCGTGGACCTACGATATCGTTTCATGAGAGGATGGCTCAGCGCTGGATACGACTCCACCTACACAAACGACGTGCTTCGTTGGAATGCATGGCTGCTGCGTCAGGCCCGGTTCAAGGAATACCTTTGGTGGTTGTACAGTTATGGTAACCCGCGCGAGATGAACCAGTACTTCCGGAAGAACGAGGACCGCTATGACAGCTTTCTGGTTTGGTTTTCAGAAAATGGACTTGCCTTCGACCAACCTCTGTGCATAGGGCTGGGTTGTCCATAACGGGTGCCGATGCTATCTTTGCTGCCCTGTAACCACGAAACAAGAGACCCATGGATACGCTCCTGACCGTTATCTCCATCATTGCTTCACTCCTGCTCCTTCTGGCAGTTATCATTCAGCCTGGCAAGGCTGATATGATCTCCGGTATGAGTGGCTTGGGTGGCCAGATGACGAATCTTTTCGGTGTGCGTCAGTCGCGCAACGTACTTCAGACCGCAACGATGGTCCTCCTGGGCATCATCGCGCTATTTGCGATTCTGATCAACAGCGTGTTCCTCGAAAGCGGCGGTGGCACCCAGCGTGAATCCGTAGCCAAAGATGCCCCACGTCCGGTGGCTCCTGCACCGGCAGCCCGTCCAGCCCAGCAGCCGGCTCAGCAGCCAGCTCCAGCTCCTGCCGCAGCCCCTCAGGGTAACTGATCCGGGTCAGTCCACGCAGAGCGTGAATCAATGTTTGACACAGCACGACACAAAGGCGCTCCGAAGAGCGCCTTTTTTTTGATGATGATCCATCGGAGCATGGCATTATGGCCCGCATAATCGGAAGCCCCATCACTCACGATCTTGCCTATGAGTCCAATGCCGATGCAAACCGTCAGACACTGCGCATCATTGAAGGTGTCAGTGACGCGGTCCGCAAAGGCGGAGGAGCCAAGTCGATCGAGCGGCACAAGGCAAAGGGCAAGCTGACGGCGCGAGAGCGGATTTCATCGCTGGTCGATCAGGGATCATCCTTTCTTGAGGTCGGTCTGCTGACGGCACATGGCATGTACGAAGAGGAAGGGGGCTGCCCTTCGGCCGGGGTCGTAACGGGCATCGGTATAATCCATGGTCGCGAGTGCATGATCGTGGCCAATGATGCTACCGTTAAAGCCGGCGCATGGTTCCCGATGACGGCAAAGAAAAACATGCGGGCCCAGGAGATCGCCCTCGAGAATCATCTGCCGATCATATACTTGGTCGATTCTGCCGGTGTCTTTTTGCCGATGCAGGATGAGATCTTCCCTGACAAGGAACACTTCGGCCGTCAGTTCCGGAACAATGCAATGATGAGCGCGCTTGGGATACCGCAGATCGCCGCCATCATGGGACCGTGTGTGGCCGGAGGTGCGTATCTGCCAATCATGTGCGATGAGGCTATCATCGTCAATGGCACCGGAAGCGTCTTTCTGGCTGGTCCGGCCCTGGTTGAGGCGGCCATCGGCGAAAAGACAGGCATTGAGCCCTTGGGCGGAGCTTCCATGCACAGCTCCATCAGTGGTGTTGTGGATTACAAGGTCGAGTCGGACGAGGAAGCCATCGCCACCATCCGCTCACTTGTGGAGAAGTTCTCTCCGACAAAGGGTCAGACGTCAATGTTTTCGCGCGTCGAACCCCGCGAACCGGCACACGATGTCGAGGAGATCTATGGCATCATGCCGGCCGATCGCACCAAGCCATATAACACCCGTCAGATTATCTCCCGCCTGATCGATGGGTCGGAGTTTGATGAATACAAGGCTGAGTTCGGAGGGAGTATCATCTGCGGCTATGCCCGCATCGACGGCTGGGCTGTGGGCATCGTGGCCAATAACCGCGAGATCACCCGCTCGGGTAAAGGTGAGATGCAAGTAGGGGGCGTAATCTACTCCGATTCGGCAGACAAGGCCGCACGGTTCATCCTGAATTGTAACCAGCGGGGGATCCCGCTCGTGTTTCTGCAGGATGTGACGGGCTTCATGGTGGGTACACGTGCAGAGCAGGGCGGTATCATCAAGGACGGCGCTAAGCTCGTCAATGCCGTTGCCAACAGCGTGGTTCCAAAGTTCACCGTCATCATTGGTAACTCCTACGGCGCCGGTAACTATGCCATGTGTGGCAAGGCCTATGACCCGCGTCTGATCTATGCATGGCCTACGGCACAGATCGCCGTTATGGGTGGGGCGCAGGCGGCCAAGACACTTCTGACGATCAAGGTTGCCCAGCTCGAACGCAGCGGTGAGAAACTCACCCCTGAACAGCAGAATACGCTGCTGGCGGACATTCAGAAGCGCTATGATTCAACGACCACTCCCGTCTATGCGGCATCGCGACTTTGGGTGGACGGGATCATTGCCCCCACCGAGACTCGTACGATGATCTCTCGCGGAATAGCCGTTGCCTCGCATCAGGGATCGCTGCCGGAGCTCCGCACCGGCGTCTTCCAGGTGTAGATTGCGGGCCATGCAGGAGCCCCTTGACGAACTGCAACGTCTTATTGGTCCGTCGCTTTCGCGGCGAGCCATAGAGCGTTATGCCTTTGCCCATGATGCCTCGCTCTATCGGCTTGTTCCGCAGGCCGTGGTGCGTCCCATATCCGTTGATGAGATCAGCACGGTTCTATCGTGGTGCCACCGCCACGGGATGCATAGCACCTTTCGAACCGGCGGCACGAGTCTCTCGGGCCAGGCAGTTACTAGTGGGGTGCTTATCGATCTTTCACGGGGCTGGCAGCGAGTAGAGATCCTCGACGGCGGACAGCGCGTGCGCATGCAGCCCGGCATCACAGGCGCACGCGTCAATGCGATGCTGCACCGCTATGGTAGAAAGCTGGGTCCTGACCCTGCCTCGCTGATGGCGGCCATGATCGGTGGGATTGTAGCCAACAATGCCAGCGGCATGTGCTGTGGCACGGCACAGAACTCCTACCATACGCTTGATTCGATGGCCTATATGCTGGTTGATGGAACACGCATTGATACGGCCTCCCTAGATGCCGACGAGCATCTTCGATCACAGTCGTTGATCATTTATGATGCGCTGTTACAGCTGCGCGACGAGATCCGCGCCGATGAAGAACTAACCGCGCTGATTCGGCGCAAGTACCGCATCAAGAACACCATTGGGTATTCACTGAACGCCTTCCTCGATGAAGACGAGCCGGCCCGCATCCTTGCCAGGTTGCTGATCGGAAGTGAAGGTACGCTTGGGTTCATTGAAAAGGTCACGCTCAATACGGTCGCCGATGCTCGGCAGAAGTGGACGACACTAATCGTGTATGACACGCTTGATGATGCCTGCGCGAGCGTCGAATCATGGCGCGCATCGGGTGCCGCTGCGATCGAGCTTATGGATGATGCCTCACTGAGGTCATTTGCTCAGTTGCCCACCACACCCACCGAATATCGTATCGATCGCAAAGGTGCTGCAGCACTGCTTGTGGAGTTCCATGACGCCAAGCCCCCTGCCATGGAGGGCATCAGATGGACATCTGATCCAAAGGATCAGGTGATGCTATGGAAGCTGCGTAAGGGGCTGATGCCAACCGTAGGCGCGATGCGCAAGGCAGGGCAGACGATGATCAACGAGGACATCGCTGTGCCGCCCGAGCACCTGGCGAGTCTTGTCAGGGACGTGCAGACGGCGTTTGTTGAATTTGACTATCATGACGGGATCGTGTTCGGTCACGCGAAGGATGGGAACATTCACTTTGTGGTCTGCCAAGATTTTTCAATTCCGTCCGAGATCGACCGCTATGCGGCCTTCATGGAGCGGATCGCCGAGATCGTTGTGGACCGCTATGCGGGATCGCTCAAGGCAGAGCATGGAACGGGACGGAACATGGCACCGTTTGTCGCCAGGGAATGGGGAAAGCGGGCCTATGAGATCATGCAGCGCATCAAGTCGGTGCTAGACCCATCGGGCATTCTCAATCCAGATGTTGTCATCAATGCCGATCCGCTGGCGCACGTGCGCAACATCAAACCGGTTCCACCGCTTGAAGGTGATGTGGCTGCAATTGCTGATCGGTGCATCGAGTGCGGATTCTGCGAGCATGTCTGCCCAACGCGAGAGGTCACGCTCACACCACGTCAGCGCATTGTGATCGAGCGTGAACTGATCATGCCAGAACATTCCGAGGCACTCCGACGTGAGCTGGCCAGGCAATCACGTTTCGATGTTGAAGGATCCTGCGCGGTCGATGGTATCTGCGCCACGGTCTGTCCGGTTGGTATCGACACCGGCGCCATGGTAAAGGTACGTCGTCGGTCCTCACGCCGAATTGCAGGCTCGCTAGCGCATGTTGTCGGTCGGAACATGCACCGCATGCGCTCGATCTCGCGCTTGATGCTTCAACTACGCTTCACTGCCTTTGCTCCAGGGGCATCTCTACTCAAGGGACTCGGCGTGCCTGCAAAGCTGCCAGTGAAGACTGCGTCCGATGTTGACGTCATCTATGTCCCGACGTGCGTCAGCAGGACCTTTGTCCATGAAACCTCGCAGCGCTCGCTACCCGAGATGATCACCGAGTTGGCAGCTGCTGCTGGACTTCGCCTGAGCATCCTGACGGAGACGCATGGGTGCTGCGGTCAGCCCCTTTCATCACAGGGTCACACCGACGCAGCCGCCGAGTCGGCAGGCATCCTGCTCGATGACGTGGTGCGCCTGCGTGGTGATCGAAACGTCCCTGTTCTGCTCGATGCGTCAACATGCTCGGCTGCACTTCGCAGCGCCGCATCCTATCGCGGCATCGACGTCATAGATCAGGTGGGCTTTGTCGAATTGGTACTGTCGCGCATTGACGTGCCCCTCAGCGATCAGCCCCTTGTCATCCATGCCGGGTGCGGTGCTGCAAAGCAGGGGAGCGCTGAACGTCTTACCGCGCTGGCAAACAAGCTCTCGTCCAATGTCATTGTCCCACCTTCCGCAACATGTTGCGGCATGGGCGGCACGCATGGCCTTCTGCATCCCGAAATAGTGACCGCTGCAACCGCAGCCCAACGGATCGAGATTCTTGCACATCCCTCTTTTGATCAGAACGCAATAGGCATCAGCCTGAATACGCTCTGTGAATCCGCTCTTTCGTCCACCACAGGCGTCCGCTTCAAGGGGCTTGTAGAGGTGGTGTGGAGGAGAATGACAGATGACAGATGACTGATGACTGATGACTGAGTACTGATGACTGAGTACTGATGACTGAGTACTGATGACTGATGACAGATGACTGATGACAGATGACTGATGACAGATGACTGATGACGGCCATGGGATGATTCGTAACTGCGTAAATCAGGAACTGCAACCTCGGTAGCTGTGCACCTCAGCCTCTCATCGTCTCCAACGCTCCAGCCGCGGTATTGACCGTGTTGCAAGCCATGCGATAACGCCGTTGTAGCCGCTTTTCTTCATCTGGTCGATGCAGAATTTCTGCATCTTCTGGGCCGTATCGATTTCCGGCGGGGTAAGGAAAGCCCCGTTTGCATAGCACATCGAACAGTACTTCGGGCTGTGCGATCCATCACGCTCGCTACCACCACCGTACTTGTCCTTGTTCATCGGATAACCGCAACTCTGACAGAACTTCTCTTGATTCATAATCCGTACTCCGGATACGTGCATTCGCCACTGCTGCAGATTTACGCTTTACTGCGGCACCCACGGTTACGGTTTTGTCGTCCCTTGTGTCACAAACCCGTATGCTGCCCCCCGTTACTTCCCGAATGTCTGACCTTTCCACACCACGCGCTTCTGTAATGCCAGCACGGGCAGCAGAAGTTCGAGCAGCAGAAGCAGGAGAATGGTTGGGGCAACTGCCGGCAGCAGGTAGTAGCGGCGCAGGCGAAGTGCAGAATTGGTGATCAGCATCCCGTCACCCACCATACGCAGGCAAATGAACAGGACTATCCATGACGGCTCAGCCACGACGATGGAGTAAGCAAGGCCGAACCAGTAGATGACACTGGTGGCAGCAAACGTTATGCCGCGCCAGCCGAGGCCAAGGCCTCCCTGTACCCATCGTTGCTTCTGGCGCAGATACTCACCAATGCTCGTGCATGGCTCGGTTTCGACACGGCTGTCCGGTTCACAGATGAAGGCAACACGAGATTCGGCTCTTCTTATGGCCTGCAGGAGCGCGAGGTCTTCGGTGACGCTGAAGGAGATCGAGCGGTAACCGCCGATCTCACGAAAGGTTGATGCACGCAAGGCCATATTGTTACCGAAGCAGCCAAGGGGCTTACCATTGTTGTTTGCTGACTGCGCCATGCCCGAAGTATAGAGCCACTCGATATCCTGGATCAAAGCAAAGAGGTTTCCCCGTCGTACGGTCGTGAAGCTGCAGACCATCCCGACTCCGGCGTCAGCAAATGGCTCAACCATTGTGCGGATCCAGCCGGTCTGTACGCGGCAGTCAGCATCAGTCAGAACCAGGAGCTCACCACTGGCCTGGTCAATGCCCGCCTGTAATGCTCCGGGCTTGCCTCTGAGGTTTGCCACGGCATCAGCCTCGGTGCGGTGAACGGCACGAATCCACGGATGCTGCGCCGCCAGGTCGTCAATGATACGTCCGGTATCGTCAATGCTACGGTCATTGACAACGATGATTTCTAGCAGGTGTTGAGGGTAGTCGCACGCAATCAGGGACTCGATGCACGCACCGATGTTCGCCTGCTCGTTGCGGGCCGGTACCACAACGCTTACGCGAGGCAGGTCGGTTACCTGTAGTGGAAACGCCCCGCGACTCCGCCACTGCCCAGTGAAGAAAAAGGCTAGGCGGCTAAGGTACACCGTCGCGGAAAGGGCAAGCAGAAGGTCCATTGTTGAATGTACTCCTGCACAAATTACCTCGTCGTAGCTTTGCAGCTCATTACGAAATGTTCATCGACTCTTCAGCTGCTATAGAGACGAGGAGTCGGACCCTGGGAGCCCCGTGTCATCAGCCTTTGTCAAGCGCCGCGTCGATCTTATCAATGACCCGGTAGGTCACTCCCTGCGACTGTTCTCGATTCCGATCGCCCTGAGTTTCATCATCAACATGATCTACTCGCTCGTGGATCGCTACTATGTATCTCGCCTTGGTGATGCGGCCATTGCGGCGATCGGCTCAACCGATCAGATCGTGTTCTTTCTGTTCACGCTGGTGAGTGGTATCGCCGTCGGTGCCGGCATCATCGTCTCGCGTCGATTTGGTGAGGGTGATGCTCACGGCGCGCAGCGCACGGCAACGCAGTCACTGGTTGGGATGATCATGATGGCGGCAGTCGTTACAGGGCTGTTTTATCTGGCAATGCCCATGGTCCCTGTGATCATGCGGATGCCTCAGGAGGTCGCTGCCTACAGCATGGACTATCTGGGCATGCTGCTCATCGGCTTCACCTTTAACCTCACGAACTTTCACATCTTTTCGCTTGCGCGCTCTACCGGTAATGCCATGTTCCCAACCGTTGTGTTGGTGACCACCGTCATACTCAATGCCGTTATCGCCCCGTTTCTGATCTTCGGAATCGGTCCGTTTCCGCAATTGGGCATGAAGGGGGCTGGCCTGGCAACGGCACTGGCTCAGATGAGTGGTACTGTGATCGCCATGTCTGCTGTGCTGAAGGGGAAGACGAATCTGAAGCTTGACTTCTCGGATTTTCGACTTGATGCAACGTTGCTGACACTGGTCATCAAACAGGGACTGCCCGCATCCATTCAGATGCTCTCGGTAAGTCTTAACCGAGCCGTTACATTTTCGCTAGTCGGAGCCTTTGGCACATCGGCAACGGCTGCCTACACGCTTGGGTTGAATATTGATATGATGGCGTTCATGACGGTGTTCGCTTTTGGTATTGCGGTGCAAACGGCAGCCGGACAGAACATTGGTGCCGGAAAGCCCGAACGTGTCTGGGCCTACTTCCGAAGCGCCTCGATACAGCTGTCTGTGCTGATGGTCGTTCTGGCGGTGTTTGTCTGGCTGTTCGGGGATGATTTCGTAGCCACCTACACATCTAATCCAACAACCATACATCAGGCCGTTAGCTACCTCCTACTGACGGTGTTTGGCTACGTCTTCTTTGCCATCGCCCTCATGGCCGTGCGTGTTATCTCCGGCGCTGGTGACTCAATACTGGCCATGGTGCTGACCGTTGGCTGTATCATGGGTGTGCAACTTCCTCTGTGCTATGTGTTGTCGAACCTGACGGATCTTGGGGTCACCGGTATCTGGATCGGCATACCAACGGGCTATGCGATCTTCTGTGTGGTATCCTACATGGTGCTTCGCAAGGGCAATTGGCTTGCTGTAAAGATTTAGGCACTACCATATCCGGGTCTGGTGGTGATGGTTGGGAGTGTTAAACCTTTTGCATCGTGGTCCCGTCTGTCGGCTTCGTGATGTTGCAGAACTGGCATACCAATGTTCCACTCCCTAACCATACGCATGTCCGACGCTCGGAGTATCGACGAAGAGATCCTCGAGGCGCTGCGCGCCGGTGAGCGTGATCGCGCCATTACGACACTGGTTCGTCGGTATCAGCGCTTCGTCTATTCCGTTGCACTGCGTCAAATGAACCATGTGGAGGATGCTCAGGACATCACGCAGGAGGTGTTGCTGCGTGCGGCACGCTTCGTCGATGGCTTTCAGCAGCAGAGCTCTTTGCAGACGTGGCTCTATCGTATCACCATCAACCAGTGCCGCTCCGAGTTCAGACGACGTCGCATCAAATCCTTTTTGGGCATCGGAAGCGATGAAGGTGAGATCGACGTGCCATCACAGGCGTCCCTTCCCAGCGAGCACGCCGAAGAACGTGATTTCGATGCCTACATGCAGAAGGTTCTGGCCACACTGCCACCGAAACAGCGTGAGACGTTCTGCCTGCGGTTTTACGACGAACTATCCTACGAGCAGATCAGCGCCATAACCGGAACCAGTCAGGGGGCTCAAAAGGCCAATTACCACTGGGCGGTGAAGAAGATCGCCGAGCAGCTCAAAAACTCTGAATACTATGCTCTCTGGAGATCAGCCCATGACGCCGAGTGATGTTCAACAGGAATTGCGCGATCAGCTGACGGGCCACGGCGTACCGGAAAATCATGTCGCTGAGCGCTTTGACGCGCACAAGCGACATCGTGATGCGGCTATTGATGCGGCTACATCGTCCATGCCAATGCGCGTGCATCGGGCACTCAATGCGCGACCGCAGGCTTCTGTTGCGCGCCGCCTGGCACCGTGGGCCTATAGCTTGAGTGCAGCCGCCGCGGTGGTGATACTCTTTTTGCAATATGGTCCGCAGCCGACAGAAACGGCTGACGTTGGTAGAGACACCGCCACGGTGTCGGGATCCAAGAGACGTGTGATGGATCGAGACGTGGATGTGCTCGTCGATGAACTCCTGCGGCGTAACGGTCAGAACCGTGCGGACTGGACCGTTACCGACGGTGACGTCGATCAGCTTCTCGGTGACCTCGACATTGACCTGTAACCGGTTCAGATAAACAGACCCACAAGGCATGCCGTGAGGAGATTAGCCAGCGCTCCGACGCACATGGCTTTGAAGCCGAATCGCGCCACCTCGGCTCGTCTCTCCGGAGCCATCATCCCGTAGCCGCCGATCTGAATGCCGATGGACATGACGTTGGCAAACCCGCACAGGGCGATCGTTGCAAGCCGCACCGTTCGTTCGCTTAAGGCACCGGTAGCAACAGAGTTGGCCAGCTTGTCATACGCAATGAACTCGGTCAGCGAGATCTTCGTACCGAGTAGCGAGGCAAACGTCTGTGCTTCAGCCGACGGGATTCCCACGAGCCAAGAGAAAGGCAGAAATAGCACTCCCAGCAGCTCTTCGATCGAATGGGGCGCCCAGGGCAGGCCCCATTGCATCAATGATGTTGCCCCGATCCCCATGATCGCATCGAGGGCTGCCACCAGGGCCTTAAAGGCGATCAACACAACGATGACGTTCAGGGCCAGCTTTGCCCCATCAAATGCGCCGCGGGCAATGGCATCAAGGACATTGCCAGACTCCAGAACTGGGTCAAGGTCAACTACCGATGATGATGCCTCGGCACCGCTCTGAGAGGGGGCCTCAGGCTCTGCGATCTTCGCAAGCACGAGAGCGGCCGGAGCCGCTAGTAAGGATGCGATCATCAGATCAGTGGCCGAGATGCCTCGGGCGATATAGACGCCCATGGTTGACCCGGCGATGGTGGCAAAGCCACCGACCATCATAGCAAACAACTCGGAAGACGAGATGCGCGGTATGTAGTGCCGCACCAGGAGTGGAGATTCGGTCTGACCGAGGAAGATCTCACCGACGGCATTGATTGATTCAATTGGGCTTGTTTGCATGGTCCTTTGCAGCAAGCCAGCCGTGCGGCGCACAAAGCGCTGCATGATCCCATAGTGATACAGGATGGCCATGAAGGATGAGAAGAATACGATCACGGAGGTGATCGTCAACGCAAACTGAAAGCCTACGACGGCTTGACCCTTGGGCAGGGGAAGATCTCCGAAGAGGAACGAAGCCCCCTCGTTGGCGAAGCCAAGAAACCACGTAATACCGTCACCAAGACGTCGAAACAGTTCAACACCCGGCGGAAAGACGATCACCAGCAGGCAGAGAGCCACCTGCAGTAGCATGCCGATAATGACGGTGCGCCAGGGAATGCGGCTGCGCGATGATGACCACAATACTACCAACGAGACGATGGCGATGATTCCGAAGGCAGATTGTAGCTGCAGCATTCCTACTCCCGAAGATGTTACCGCTCTGTATCGATCAGCACGTTCGACTCTCCAAACGTCTCACACAGAAACTTCGTCATGGCCGACGACGACGCGATACGCGTCATGGTGCTGTACTGCCGCTTACCCTCCGGATGGGCTACTACGAAGGTCAGCGAATGTGTGGCATCTGAGGTGTTGCACCGCGCCTTGAGTGATTCGAGCTGCT
>JBILLF010000109.1:0-5528 GCA_044376225.1 Patescibacteria group bacterium
CCCCGTGCAAACTTCTTCTCCGCCTGCTCAATGGTCAGGAGCTCATCGACGGTGATCTTGATCGCCTCGCCGCTGACCTCACACTTGCCCACGGCTACGATGACGGCTCCTACCTTGATCTGCTCGGAGTACTGCTTGTACTTCTCGCTCCAGAAGATCAGCTCCGTTGATGCCTGGAACTGTTCCAGCTTGACGAATGCGATTGTGTTTTCACGACGGTCGAGGCGCGTACGGATCTCCCCAATCATCCCGCAGACGCGTCCCGGCTTGCCCGACATTTCGGGGTCGGGCCTCAAGAGATTGATGGTGCTGAGCGAATTCACCGCCAGCGTATGTTCCTGCAGTGGGTGCCCTGAGACGTAGAAGCTAAGCACCTCGCGCTCGCGGCGTAGACGCTCGATATCAGACCATTCAGTGGTGCGGGGAAGTGCCGGCTCCTTGGGACGTTCGATGTCTTCGGTTCCGAACAAGCCCCCTGAGGACGAGAGTGCATCGTCCTGCACCTGCGCGCCGTAATGCAATGCTGTATCGATGGCGTCAAAGAGCTGGGCCCGATGTCCATGTCCAAGCCTGTCGAAGGCACCGGCACAGACCAGCGACTCCATGAGGCGTCGGTTGAGCACCTTCTTTTCGACGCGTGCTGCAAAGTCGTAGTAGGATGAGAAGGGGCCATCGGCACGTGCCGTCACAATGGCCTCAACGGCACCGATTCCCACACCCTTGATGCCCGCCATGCCGAAAAAGATGGTGCGTCCCTCAGCAATGAACGTGGCCATCGAGCGATTCACATCAGGGGGCTGCACAGTGATGCCGTATCTCTTTGCTTCGTCGATGAGCGCCACGATCTTGGCCTGATCGCTGAGCTCAGCTGTCATGTTTGCGGCTAGGAATTCAGCCGGGTAGTGAGCCTTGAGCCAGGCGGTCTGGAAGGCCAGGTACGCATAGGCCGCCGAGTGGGATTTGTTGAAGCCGTAGGAGGCAAACTTCTGAATGAGATCGAAGATCTCCGTGGCTAGGTCCTTGCCGATGCCGGCACTCTTTTCCGCTCCTTCAATGAACTTGGAACGTTGCTCGGCCATGGACTTTTCGTCCTTCTTACCCATGGCACGTCGCATCACATCTGACTGTGCGAGGGTAAAGCCGGCAAGGGTCTGCACCAATTGCATGACCTGTTCCTGATAGACGATCACCCCATACGTCCGCTCGAGGATCGCTTCCATGAGCGGGTGCAGATAGGTGATCGGCTTACGGCCCTGTTTGCGTTCAATGAACTCCGGAATGTTGTCCATTGGACCCGGACGATACAAGGCATTCATGGCGATCAGGTCTTCGAGCGTATTCGGACGCAGCTCGCGCAGCGCCTTCTGCATCGGATCAGATTCGAACTGGAAAATGGCCTGCGTGTGACCCTTACAGAAGAGCTCGTAGGTGGCAGGGTCGCTGAAGTCGATCTCGTCCATATCGATATCGACGCCGTGGTTACGCTTGACCTGCTCGAGCGTCGAATCAATGATGCTCAAGGTGCGAAGCCCCAGGAAGTCCATCTTCAGCAGACCGGCTTCCTCAAGGTCCTTCATGTTGTACTGCGTGGCAGGCTCGGTCGTTGGCGTTTTGTACACTGGTACAAAATCACTGATCGGACCCGGTGCAATGACAACACCTGCGGCGTGCAGGGATGAGTTTCTGGCAAAGCCCTCAAGGACCTGGGCATACTCGATCAGGTCCTTGATGCGCTGATCGTCCGTTGTTTTTATCCAGCGCAACTCGGGCAGCTCGATGGCCTCGGCGATCGAATGCACCCTGCCCAATACCACGGGGATCTTGTCTGTGATCGAATTGACGGTTGCCAGGTCGATGCCCAGTACTCGACCAACATCTTTGAGGACAGCTCGAGAGGACAATGTCCCGAAGGTGATGATCTGTGCAACCGAGTCTGCGCCGTACTTCTGCTTTACGTAGTCGATGACGCGATTACGCTTGTCATCAGAAAAGTCAACGTCGATATCGGGCATCGATACGCGGTCGGGATTCAGGAAGCGCTCAAACAGAAGGTCGTACTTGAGCGGGTCGATGTTGGTGATCTTCAGCGCATAGGCCACGAGAGACCCAGCGGCCGAGCCCCGCCCTGGACCTACCCGCACACCCATGTCTCGAGCGGCACGGATGAAGTCAGCCACGATCAGGAAGTACCCCGCATAGCCCATGCGCTTGATCACGCTTAGCTCGAAGGAGATGCGGTCGAGGATCTCACTGGTCAGCACCGTGTAGCGCTCTTCGAGCCCCCTCATCGTTAACTCTTCGAGGTAGTCCTCCAGTGTGGTAGCATCACTTTCGGGCGGAATGGGGAATTGCGGCATCTGCAGAGCGGTCGGGATCGTCACGTCGACCTTCTCGGCAATCTCGAGCGTTGTGTCAATAGCTTCCGGGAAGTCCTTGAACAGCTCCTTCATCTGCTGCTGCGTCTTGAGGTACATCTCCGAAACGCGGTAGCGCAGGTTCGTCTTTACGTCGAACTGCGAGCGGTCAAAGGACGTATCCTTCGAGATGTGCAAAAGAACATTGTGCGCCACGGCGTGATCCTTGCTCACGTAGTGGGCATCGTTGGAGACCACGATCTTTATTCCAAGCTCGCGAGCGAGCTTCGGAGCAAACTCCATCACATGGCGGTCTTCGGGCAGCCCATGGTCCTGTAGTTCAATGTAGAAGTCGTCTCCGAAGATCTCCTTAAGTGCAATGGCATTGTTGCGCGCCGTCGCCTCGTCACCTGCGAGCATCGGAGCATTGATGGGGCCTGCCAGGCAGGCCGATGTGGCGATGAGCCCCTCATGGTACTGCCGCAGCAAGTCCATGTCGATACGCGGCTTGTAGTAAAAGCCATCCGTGTGCCCGATCGTCGTCAGCTTGATCAGATTCCGGTATCCGGTCTCGTTTTTTGCCAGCAAGACCAAGTGGTAGTAATTGCGCTTCTTGCCCGCATCGACCACCTTCTCACGGTCTGTGTGGCGCTTGACCGCCAGATACACCTCACAACCTAGGATAGGCTTGATGCCGGCCTTCTTGGCCTTTTTGTAGAACTCAAAACATCCGAACATCACGCCATGATCCGTGATGGCCAGTGCCGTCTGCCCGTCTGCCTTCGCAGCATCAATCAGCGTCTGCGGACTCGCAGCCGCGTCAAGCAGGGAGTAGTGGGTGTGGTTGTGAAGGTGGACGAAGGACATTTGTGATCAGTGACGAGTGACGAGTGACGAGTGACGAGTGACGAGTGACGATTTACTCAAGCATCTTCAGCTTCTCTGTGAGCGTTTGTTCAATGGCGCCCTTGGCAGCGGCACCGAACATGCTCAGCTCGATGTCGATCGTCACGAGATTATCTGCCAACGTGATCGTTCCGTGTCCCATCCTACCGCGAGCATGGAGAACGTTCCCTTCCCACCGGTGCTCGGAAAGAAGGAGGGCCACTTCGGGTCGGTTGAGCACCTTACTGTCGATCAGTAAGTGCATTTCGAGGGCAGACTTGGACGTCTGGATCGTCTGTTGGATACGTGCCATGGCGACGAATTTACACCGCCCATGCGACGCTATTTGCCGCTATTGTTTCAACATCGACCTTTGAGCAAGAAGGGTGCCGGAGCGTGACACGATGCGCACGGAAAACCAGCCGCGAGGCAGGCCAGACACATCAATCATCACGCCTGAGGAAGGTGGCTGGCCAGCCCCTTGTTGGAGCATTAGGCGTCCGAGGATGTCGACGATCTCGATCCTGGAATCGGTAGGATTGCCTTCTGGGAGCCCCACAATGATCTCGTCTGAGGTCACGGGATTCGGATAGAGGGTCAGACCAGAGCCTGCCAGAAGCTCGTCATCCACGCCAACGGGGTCGAAGCGCATGGGACGATTGACGGAGATATTTTCCGGGTGCTTTCCATCACGTTCTCCGCAGGGGAGTAGTTCATTGCGATAGTACTGCGTCAAAACATGGTATTCACCGGTGTTGCATTCTCCTTGGTCATTGTAAACGACCAGGTCTCCGTCAATGATGACATCGCCGCCGAGTTTGTAGTTCTGCACGATTGAGCAACCTCCGAGTAGAGCACGTCCGGAGAGGGTATTGTTCTCGGCCAAGCATTGGTCGCGCACGATGGACGAGTCCCGCATAACGCCGCCACGAACAACGGCATTGTCCAGCACTTGGGCAGAGCCGCTGATGGTGGCGTTTTCGACGAAGGCGCAGCCGTCAACGCGCACAGAGCCCGAGAGCGTCGATGCACCGAGGACCATTGCGCGCGGCCCAACATAGACCGAGGCATCGACCTTCGAGCGGTTATCCACCCAGCCCCCTCCGTTGGAATGGGGCTTACCTTCGGCAGTGCGCAGGAATGGACGAACCAGGTTCGGACGCTGATAGCCCTCCGGCATGGCATTGGACAGGCGAATCTCGTATGGATAATGAAACCGCTTCGGATTTCCGTTCCACGTGTTATGCACCTTGGGGTCGGCATGCATGCTGTCAACGGGTGCGCCAAGCACTACAAGGAACAGACGAGTTTCATCCGGTGCCATAGTGAACTCGACGCGTTTACGGTTATCCCTGTAAATCTCACTGCGACGTCCAACCGTGCCGTCGGCCCTTTCGGTGACGAATCCATAGCGCCAGCCGGCATGATCGTTGACTTCCGTATGACCCGTGAAGTCAACCACGACCGGCTTTGTCGGATCATCCGGATAGACCGGAACGACGTTGTAGCCGTAGTCCTGGGGAGCATTGTAGGGGGCTGAGTAGAACCGACGGGCGGCCGTATCAAGCGCGCGCAGAACGTCAAACGTGCGCTGTGCCCAGATGCGCCCCCAATCGGCGCTCATTCGCACTCGACGGGACTCGCGTAGGTAACGTCCCCAGTCGTTCTTCGGGTAGTCCCACGAGGCGGCCCGGCGGGCGTAGTCGAACATGTAGTCATTGAAGTCCGACTGCGTCATGTTGTTCAGTCGTCGCAGCGTCTGGAGTGGATACTCCAGCGGACGCCATTCGGTCCACAATCGGCTTACCATATCCAGCCCAAGCGTTGAGTGCACATAGAGCAGGAAATGATATCCCTCGTAGTTGAACTTCCAATCGGGCTCGAGCATCAGGTAATGATGTGCATCGATATCGGAGGTAACGGCTTGCGGGTAGATAGCGTTGCGAACAAAGTTGGCATGGGTTTCGTAGAAGAGCCCGTCGTTGTCATAGATCGCTTTGTCACCGCGTGTCGGATTCTGATTGTCGATGTGAAACATGGCCTGCAGTGAATGCGTGAACTCATGGGAGATGACGCCGCCGTCGCGCGTTGCTGAGGGGTGCACCCAAAACGCGCCGATTGAGTCGTCCACCGCCCAGCCATTGGCCCAGCCCTGCGGACCCTTTGCACCATAGGTGTTCACCATCACGATGACGTATTTGTAGATGCTCGCCCGTGAACTCGGTGACGGGTTGATCATGCCCATCTCTTTGCAACGAGCATAGACATATTCCATGGTGTCAAGTACCT
>JBILLF010000037.1:0-18536 GCA_044376225.1 Patescibacteria group bacterium
GTCTATGCCGGTGAAATGATGGCCGCACAGGCACAGAACTTCTGGAAGCGAATGAGCAGCTCAGCCATGTCAGGGGGCTGGAATGAGCGCCTAAGGCTGGTCACCCTTGCCTCGATCGTTCAGCTCGAGGCCGCTGTCGAAGAGGAGATGCCGACCATTGCCGGCGTGTATGCCAATCGTCTGCGTATTGGCATGCTTCTGCAGGCAGATCCAACGGTTCAATACCTGACAGGACGTGACCGAATCACGGGAGTGGAGCTGCGCGACGCCTCGAATCGCTACAACACCTACATTCACAGAGGGCTTCCTCCGGGTCCGATCGGCAACCCCGGACGTCGGGCACTCGAGGCAGCGCGTGATCCTCAGACTCACGAATGGATCTTCTTTGTTGCCCGCGGCGACTCAACCCGTCGGCACCGCTTTGCCCGCACCCTAGCCGAGCACAACGCCAATGTGCGTCTCTACCGCGAAGCACGACGCAGTTCGGCGGCCGTCAGTCCGAACTGACCACGGCGCTTTCTTTGCCACGCTCGTCGCTGGCCTGTACGCGGAAAACAAAGGGCTTGGAGGCATCGCGCCGTGAGACTTCAAAGACCTCAATCCATGCTACCGTCGGACGCGCATTGTCAGCCGGGCGCAGATAGCCAGCAAGCTTGCGGACCGATCCGGCGTTGCCCTCGACCACGCGCATCTGCGGACGATTTTGGCCTCGTTCGTTTGAGTAAAACTGTACAACAATGATCCGCTTGTTTTGATCCGGATCGCGCCGGATCTCGCGGATTATGGGTCCTGGGAAGGCTCTAACTGTAAGGGGCTGAGCATTGGCCTCGGCGATACCATCGATGGAGCGCTCGAAGATCAACGTCCGGCCCGTATCACGAGCAGCAAACCTCACTCGTATGATGCCGGCATCGGCGGAGATGATCTCACGAGCCCCGTCGCGGACCACCGCACGTACACCCGGCCGATCGCTTGGCAGCTTCGGATCGATCACGTACTCAACACCGGGATAGACCACATCGGGAACAGCCACCGATGGGTACAACACACCCGAGACCGAAAATCGCGTGGTTGCCTGGCGTCCGTCGGCTCGTCGAGCCGTGACTTCTACAAGTGAAGTTCCCGAGCGCGGGGCGCGCCCGCGCAGCACCAGCGTGCGCTGATCAACACTGCGCGAGACCTCGGACATGGGGTCGCCGCTGATGCGCACCTGCGGCAGATCGGCCAGGTCGCGCGCGGGGTCGGCACCACCAACACTGATACGATTGCTCCACTCCTGCGAGGCGAAGGCCGTGATGGCATCACGTGCGGGCTCAAGCCAGAACTCGCCGGAGGTAGTTGCTGACACCTGTTCAGCTGCCGACTCGCGAAGCACCAGCGTATCTCGACGTCCCGGCAGATACACCAGCTGCGGCGGCTGACGGTCATTGACAACAGTCATCAGCACAAACTGCGTACTACCCATGGCTTGCATCGCATCCGTGCTCACACCGTTGACCGGAATACCCGAGGCCTGCAGTGTGACTCTGAAGGTCTTTGATGTTGACGCGTCTAGCATAGGGCTCCACGTGAAAACGAAAGCGCTGCGCGCCACATCATGCCGCAGACTGGCAAAACGCCGCGTGCCAGCAGTGTTGGGTTCCACGGTTAGGGTCTGTCCGGAGGAGACGTCTTCGATGATCGCCCGCACAGAGACGTTGGAAAGCCTCGGCGAGTAGCGAATCACGTTCATTGAATCCAGTCGCAACAGCCGCACGCCCCCTGACGAATCACGCTTGATCTCACAGGTCAGCCGCACCTGTTCAGGGATCAGGTCAATGCGCATGGCTACGGCGGTCTCGCCCTGTGGAGCGGTCTCGGCCGGTCTGTCCGGCATGAGCAGCACCAGGGCGAGAAGATACAGGACGAAGTAGATTTCGACTCTACGTCGTTGACGCTGTTCCATCCCGGTCAACGATGTTGCGTGAGAGAATGCGCTCGAGCTCCTGCCTGACGAGTCGCTCAACTTCCTGACGTTCTACAGCCTTGAGACGCTCGCTCAAGGCGCTGACGCTCTCGGTGAAGTCTGCTAGAGCCAGGGTGTTTTGCTTCATTGAATCCATCAACTCGGGATTTGGCGCAACGGCCCCGACGGCCGCTTGAACACTATCACGTAGCTGCGCTGTCATGGTATCCTGACGCTCGACCACCTCGTGGAGAGTGACCGAAATCGTCTCCAGCTGCACGGCCATGGCTGCATAATCCCGTCCGATCTCTCCAAGCTCACGCACAAGTTCCTGCGTTGTGGAGTCGTGCTCACCCTGTCCCGACAGGCCATCAGCCTCCGAGGGCGGAGTGAAAAACATCACAAGGAAAAGCATCAGTAGCAGTAGCGCTTCAACAATAATGGCCGTGACCAGTAGCCCGGGAGTGTCGATGATGCGGATGCGGTTCAAACCGACGGCCACCAACAGGAAGGCTGCACCCATGTACACAAAGGCATTGATGGGGGCGTAGTAGAACCGATTAACGATCTCCTGCATCCAGAGCGAGGTTCCACCGAGCAGCCCAAGCGGGTGCAGCACCGTCACATCACGGTTCACCGTGCGGAACAGATCGGTCTCGCGCGTGCAGATCCGCCAAAGCAGCAGCAGCGTAGACAGTGCACTCATCTGCTTGTCGAACCGCAGCTCCTGATGCAGATCGCGGAGCAGGGCCCGTCCGGAAGCCGTCGAGAGGGTCTCAAGCGTCGTCATGAAAGTGGTCTAGGTGCATGGTGAACGAACAGCACCAATGATACGCAATCGCACCGGTAGTTACTTGTTGATGCGCCGATTCTGTCGTATTCTCGTTTTCTGCATTTGCGTTCATTTACGAGGACTGCGATGTTCCTGCAATACTTCCGCATTACCCCCATTCTTGTTGCTGCCATACTATTAATGGCCCCGGTCGCGTCAGACGCCGCAACCCAGCCTAGCATGAAGTCGCCGACGGCCCCTGTGGCCTTCGAGCGAAACGTCGGCCAGGCCCGATATGAGGGCGGATCTGACTCGCGCCATGTTGATGCAGTTCTGCGCATCGGCGGCACAACAGCCTATGTGCATGCCACGGGGCTGGACATTATGCAGCAGGTCATTCACAGCACCCCGAACCGGGACCCGTATATGACGGAGTTCGAGATCGACGCTTTCCGTGCTGATATGCGCCTGATCGCCAGCAACCCTGACCCACGCGTCGAGTTTGTGGGACGTCAGCCAGGCACAGTCCGCTACATCAATGGCGAGACGGGCATCAACGGAACAACCGCAGAGCGCTACGGCAGTATCGTCTATCATGACGTCTGGCCGGGCATCGACATGCGCATGTATATCACTCGACTCGGACTGAAGTACGACTTCGTCGTGCATCCCGGGGCTGACCCTTCACAGATCGCCTTCCGATATGATGGAACGTCGCGGCCAGAAGCTGATGAAGATGGCACCCTTCTTGTGAACACACCGCTGGGATCACTCAACGAACAGGCCCCGGTGGTCTTTACCACGAGTGCCGACGGGTCAAACCGCGTACCAGTCCAATCGCGGTACGCCGTGAGCGGATCAGCTGTTCGCTTTCAGCTTGGAAGCTATGATTCAAAGCGACTGCTGGTCATCGACCCGCAGCGAGTCTGGGCTACCTATTATGGCGGTAACAATACGGTGGAATCAGCCTACTCTGCCATTGACCCGTTGGGTAACGTCGTCATCGCGGGATCAACGATCGCCACCAACATGCCGAACTCGCCAGGCGTTATGCAGCGCCGTCTAAAGGCGCAGGTGGACGGTTACATTGCCAAGTTTGACGAGAACGGAACGTTCCTTTGGCACACCTACTACGGTGGGTCGCTCACAGACCGTCTATATGACGTCACCACCGATGCCAAGGGTAACATCTGGACATGCGGGCAATCAAACTCCAAGGACCGTCCAGAGTTCACCAACGTCTTGCTTGGGAGCGCCCCATATGGCGACCCCGACTCTGTTGAACTTGCCGATGCCGTTGTCTTGATGCTTCTGCCTGACGGTAAATGGGGTGACAGCTGGGAGGTTTTCGGTCGTGAGAACGACGTGGCTACCGGCATTGCGGTCTCGGCCACTCGGGTGGCAATCGTCGGTCATACACGCTCACCACGCCTCGGCGGTCTCTTCGGCGAACTCCCCTACCGCAAGGACACAACAAACTTCAATGACAATACAGACCTGTTTGTCAGCATCGTCAAACCACGTCCATCTGCCCCGACGAAGTGGTCCAATGACTATCTCATCTTCTACGGCGGTGGTGATTTTGAATACGGTGGGAAGATCGTCTTCGATAAGCAAGGCAACGTGATCTTTACCGGCACGACTGAATCGACCAACTTCCCGGTCACGGACGGATCGAGATTCAAGGGTATCTACGATGTGGGCGTGGTCAAGTTCGGCACGACGCCTACACGCATCTGGTCCTCGATGTTCGGATCAGCGAGTTTTGAGACGCTGGGAGACATAGCCGTTGACAGCAAGGGTGATGTGGTCATCGTCGGCACGGCCGAAGCAGCTGACTTTCCAGTTCAAAATGCTCTAAAGGGGACCTTTACAGGTATCAGCGATGGATTCATTCGTAAGTACACATCTGCTGGAACGGTAGCTTGGTCCACCTTCTACGGCGGCGATTCCTCCGATGCCCTGCGAGGTGTTGCCATCGATCGGGCCGACAATATCTGGGTGGCCGGCAGTACGGGCCGCTCTCTCAACATTCCTGTGACAGCTGATGCTATTCAGTCCACACCGTTCGTACTGAGCGGAACGGATGGAATCATGGGCAAGCTCAACCCGGCTGGCACCACTGTGCTGTATGGTTCATATCTCGGTGCACCTCCGCAGGATAATCTTCCTACCCCACCACCGCCACCACCACCGCCGCCGCCGCCAGTCCCACCGAATACTGACTTCGGAAACGACGAGCTCTTTGACGTGGCGATTGATAACAACGCCTACGTGGTCTTTACGGGCATTGCCCAGAGCTATCGTATGACGACGACGACTGGGGCGTTTCAGGATTCTTCAACGCTGGCCAAAGACACGCTTCGCAAGAGTGCCTACGTGGCCTACTTCACGCAGTGCAAGGACTCGATCATCACGATCATTCCAAACGGTCCTCCAACGCTATGCGACGTTGATACGCGTCAGCTGGTCGGTCCAAGGGGCTTTGCCCGTTACCGCTGGTCAACAGGCGACACCACTCAAAACATCGTCGTGCGCGACTCAGGCACCTACATGGTGATGTGCACCACGGCCGACGGGTGCCGCTACCGCGACACCATCTTTATCGGACGCAATCCCAAACCGAGCGTTTCGGCAGGTGCCGACACATCATTGTGTATCCGCTCAAACGTCGGGCTGCGGGCTGTTGCCAGCAATGGGAAAGCCCCCTACCGATTCAAGTGGAATCGCATTGAATCAGGATCGGAGTTTATCATTGGCGATGATACTCTTGATGCTGTAACCGTTGAACCCGGAACGACCTCACGGTACGAGATTACGCTGACGGATTCTTCCGGATGTACGGCCAAAGACACGGTCCTGGTAGCAGTCAATGACCCGAAGCCGACGATCGGCCCGGGCACCGTGGACTTCGGCACCATCGATGCCTGCGCATCATCCGTCGAAGCCGAAATCGCCGTGCTGAATCCACAGGCCTATGAAGTGCGCATCACGGGCTTTGTTCCCGACGATCCGCGTCTTAGCCTGCTGACATCGATCTCACCCGGAGTGGTGATCGCTCCCGGGGCGAGCGTAAACGTCAAGCTGCGTATCTCTGCATCAGCAGCAGGTACGATCAGTGGAACCTACTCACTTACCGGCACGCCATGTGGATGGACCGCTCAGGGCAAGTACACGGCAAAGAAGGACCAGCTGACGGCGTCGATCACGCCGGGCGTTATATCCTTCGGGGCCAGTGTGGTGTGCGATGCCACCGAAAAGCTAGACACCGCAACGGTCACAAATAGCGGCAAGGTTGATCTTGTCGTGAAGCCAGCGGCTGTTGCAACCCCCTTCGCGCTCGTGTCCCCAACGGCGGAGGTTATCCTCAAGCCGGGCGAGCGCCGCGATGTGGTATTTCGCTACACACCAATAGCCGGTGTGCACAGCGCGGATATCGTTTTCCCATTTGAATCGGGACCATGCAAAGATTCGCTGCGCGTGCGCCTGAACGCCGTCACCAGCGAAGTCACAGCTGCCGTCACCCCAGCGTCGATCAATGCGGGTACACTCTCGGGTTGTGAGAATCAGAAGGATACCTCGATCACGATCGACAATACGTCGAACGTGGCCATCAAGGTAACGCTACCGACCGATGCTGAAGTGGTGTATTCACCAGCCGGACCTCTCGACATCCCCGCTAAGTCGTCAGCAATCGTAAGCGTCTCGCTGCGTCCCGGCGCGGCCGGCGCATTCAGCCGCACCCACGACCTGTCCATCGAACCATGCCAGGGGAAGACCAGCGTCACGTACACACTGCAGAAGAACGGCATCGCCTTTACCACACCTGCCGTCGTTGACTTCGGCGAGTTTTCGAGCTGCACGCCCGGAACATCAACCCAACGTAACGCCTCACTCTCCTTTGACGGAACGGGCAACGCTTCGATCAAATCGGTGGTCACGGGAACGCGTATCGCCACATCACTGACCAGTGGACAGACACTTACAGCCGGACAGGCGGCCTCCTTCACGGCAACGTGGACGCCGGTAGCTGACGGACCGCTGGTAGACAGCATCGTTGTGACGTTTGATCCGTGCGACGTACGTCGTGTGATTCGTGTTAGTGGCACCCGGACGAGCATCGCTTTGCGGTCTGACAATCCGACCCTAGCCCTCGGCAACATCACCGGTACTGGTTCAGGCAAGGTCCGCTACACCAACATCGGAACCGACACGGTGTACGTCGGCGTCACATCCAGTGCTAACGAAACGGCTGTGAGCTCCGTGGTGCCGACTCCAACACAGCAGCTGCTGCCAGGTGCTGAGCTGGTTGCCGACGTGATCGCCGCCTGTGCTAACCGCACGAACATCAGTGACACCCTAACGGCATCGGTGATCTTGCCATGCACTGGCGTGAGCGCCAAGTCTGTCGTCACGGCAACCTGTGCCAAGACGACGGTTGTTACCAGCACCATTGTGATCGACTCAGTGAATGCCAAGGTCGGTCAGCAGATCGTCGTTCCGATTCGTCTGACGGCGTCTCAGGGTCTGAATGCTGCCAGCGCCACTTCATGGCGAGCAACGCTGACCTACGACCCGTCGGTCATCGTCGGCCGGGCGAACACCACGGACTGCTGGCTGCCAAACACTCCCGGTCCATGCTCGATCACGGTGCAAGGAACGCGCGGAGCGGATACCACAGGCACGCTCTTCGCTCTCAACTTTACCGCCGTGCTGGGCTCTACTGATCGCACAGCACTTACGCTGACCGACTTCCAATGGATCGGCATCACCGGTGCCACCATCGAAAAGCGCAATGGCCAAGTACGCATCACGGACATCTGTCGTGAAGGGGGTGACCGATACCTCATCGGCAAGACCAACGGTTATGGTCTGCGCGTGTATCCAACCCCGGCAAGCTCAGATCTGACGATCGACGTTAAGGGGCTCGGTACGGATGAACTGCGCTGGACACTGACGAACATTCTTGGAGAGGTCTTGATGACGGGAGTGGATGGCGCGGACGCCACAGGCTCTCTGATTCGCACGATCGATGTTACCCGACTCAGTGCTGGTACGTACACCCTTACAGCGGCTGCCCGCGGTGAGGTCGATCACATCCCATTTGTCATTCAACGCTAATCATCCGAGGAGAACCCCATGACACATCGCTTGCTTGCTGCTCTGGTCGTGCTCTGCCTCGGCACGTCGATCGCCCTCGCTCAGGAGTCCCTCTCGAAGGAACGTCCGAAACCAGCCCCGAAGAAGGAGCCCGTTCTTGTCTCCCGCCGAGTCATGTCAGTCGGTGCGCACGCATCGTTCGGGATCATGATGAATGGTGTTACATCATTCAAGCTGCCTTCCGTACCGTCCTGCTGTCCCGGCTACGAATCAACATCTGGCTCGGGCATGGTCTTCGGGGCCGAATTCATGCTCCCGATGTCCCCAAGTGTAGATCTTGGAGCTCGGTTGGTCTACCAGTCGAGCTCGACGGATTTCTCGGCCGCAGAACCGATAACGGTGCGGCTTGGCAACGGCACTGGACAGACGGCGATCAACCACACCCTAACGACCACAACGACGTTCTTGATGCTCGAGCCCGTTGTCGGCATTAAGGTAGGGGGCCCTGTTTCCCTGCTCGCAGGACTTAGGATCGGTACGACACTCGGTGGCACGTACGACCAGCAAGAAGCCCTGGCTGATCAGTCACTGCCGTACGATTTCACGTCCGGTTCCGGTCTGTACAACGTCAAAGCTGGAGACATTCCCAACACCAGCGGACTCCAAGCTGGTGCGATCCTGGGCGCGCGCTTTGCCGTGCCCCTTTCCGGCAGCGTGTCGCTGATACCCGAAGTGACCTACTCGCCCATGTTCACCGACGTGGTCACGGATGCGTCATGGACCATCTCCCCACTTCGCTTTGGTTTGGGTGTTCTCTTCGACATCGTAGCCACCGAGGCGGCATCGACACCTCTGCAGCCGTAAGTTTGTTGGCTATGGCCAACATTCACGACGAATGCCTCCGAAGGCGGACCGTTGCCATCATCAGTCACCCTGATGCCGGCAAGACAACCATGACTGAAAAGTTGCTGCTCTATTCCGGCGCCATCCATAAGGCGGGAGCAGTGACAGGGGGCAAGCACAGCTCAACCACGTCAGACTGGATGGAGATTGAACAGCAGCGTGGCATCTCGGTCTCCTCGAGTGCCATGCGCGTCGAATATGACGGCCTGTTGCTGAACATCCTCGATACTCCGGGTCACCAGGACTTCTCGGAAGACACCTACAGAACGCTCATGGCCGTTGATTCGGCCATCATGCTTCTCGATGCAGGCCGTGGTGTGCAGGAGCAGACCATCAAGCTCTTCAAGGTCTGCCGAGATCGGGGCATTCCGATCATCACCTTCATGAACAAGATGGATCGGCCGGCGCGGGACCCATTAGAACTCCTTGATGAGGTGGAGCAGGTCCTGGGTATTGCTGCAATCCCCCGCACATGGCCGATCGGCGATGGCCCGGACTTCCGCGGAATCTACGATCGACAGTCCCGTGAGTTCTTTGAGTTCGAACGTACCGTGGGCAACCGCTACAAGGCCCCGGTCAGCGTGGGAGATATCCGTGGGCAGGAGCTGCGATCGGCCATCGGTGAGAATGCTCACGATAAGTTGCTCGAAGATCTGGAGTTCGTGGACCATGTGATCCCGGACTTTGATACCGATGCCTTCCTGACAGAGAAGTGCACTCCGGTCTTCTGGGGCTCGGCTATCACCAACTTTGGTATCGAACATTTCCTGCGATCAATCCTTGAACTTGCTCCCACACCGCAACCCTATGCGATGTCCACTGGCACGGTAGAGCCTGAGGGTAATGAATTCGTCGGATTCGTCTACAAGGTGCAGGCCAATATGAACAAGGCCCACCGAGACAGGATATCATTCGTGCGAATTGTTAGCGGGACATTCTCGCGGGGCATGACGGCAATGCATCCACGCACGGGAAAAGAAACCAAGCTCACCTACCCCTTCGAGATCTTCGGCCGCGAACGGAAGATTATTGATGAAGCTTTCCCCGGCGACGTGATTGGCCTGACAAACCCTGGACTGTTTCAGGTCGGCGATACGCTTACCGAACGCACTCCGGCAACGCTACCGTCCTTTCCACGGTTTGCCCCAGAGATCTTTGCTAAGGTGTGGCCGGCGGCCGGCTCGTTCTCAAAGTCCTTCCGCAAAGGCATCGAGCAGCTCCGCGAAGAAGGCGTCATCCAGATCTTCACGGAGGCCGACGGAAGCCCCGTACCGCTTGTGGGCGTTGTTGGTGAACTTCAGCTTGAGCTCTTCTCCTGGCGCATGGAGAATGAATACAATGAGCGAATCCGACTTGAGCGTCAGCCGTACACACGGGCTCGCTGGCTTATTGGGTCTAAGCGCCCTTCAACATCAGCACCAGTGGTCATGGACGACCATGACCGTGCCGTCGTGCTCTTCAAGAGTGATTGGGAGATCGATTATACCGTGCAGCGCTCTGAGGGACTTGAGCTGTCCGAAAAGCCCCCTGTAGTGGCCTAACGCTTCGTTGGGAATTGCGTAATGTAGGAGCAGTTCTCAAACCCGTGACGTTCCGATGAGCCGTTTGCGCCTACATCACTTCCTGGTCGCTCTCGTTTTGTGCTCCGCAAACCCGCTATGGGGCGTAGCACAGACACCCATCGGTGGTATCGTCAACGACTATGCACGCGTCGTTCGTGTTGAGACCATCAACTGCAACAGTCGACTCTTCATCGATTCTGTGGCGAGCTTTGCTGCTGGAGACCTGGTGCTGGTCATCCAGACTCAGGGTTGCTCCAATCCGACCGGATACGACATTTCAGCCGTTGGACTGTGCGAGTTTTCGACCATCCAGTCCATCGTCGGCACTGAGATCGCACTGGCGTTCCCTTTGCTGAATACCTACGCCAACTGTGGCCTCATCCAGCTTGTACGTGTGCCCGTCTATAGCGGAGCCACTGTCACAAGCGAGCTTTCAGCGCGAGCATGGGACGGACGCGTGGGGGGTGTCCTGGCCATTGATGTACGTGGTACTCTGACGCTACGAGCCGATATCCGTGCCGACACCCTGGGCTTTCGCGGGGGTGTGACGTGGCAAGGGGGCGGGGCATGTTCGACGCTCGTTGATGATGACGTCTTCGGCAGTCCGAACTCGGCGGCGAAGGGAGAAACGATCGTCCGGCCATTCGCATCAATGGTATCCGGCGGACGCGCCCTCTATGGCGGCGGCGGTGGCGGACGTGGTCACAATTCCGGCGGTGGTGGTGGAGGAAACGGCGGCCTCGGCGGCAAGGGAGGAAGTCAGTGGGAAGGTTGCGGGTCATTCTTTGACAACGGCGGACGTCCCGGAGACCGGCTTCCGCCCGTTCAGAATGGACAGCCCCTTCCACGCCTCGGCAGCGGTGGCGGGGCAGGGCATACGAACAACAACAGTGGTACTCCCGGCGGACGTGGTGGCGGTATCGTCATCATCCGATGCGACACGATGGTCCCGAATCAGCGGATAATCTCTGCCAACGGTGGAAGCCCCCCTCGCATGGGTTCCAATGATGGCGCCGGTGGAGGTGGAGCCGGTGGCACAGTGCTGGTGCAGACACAAACAATCAGTGGACCCCTGGCCGTTCTCTCTCTTGGCGGCTCGGGCGGCAATCTCAATACCGGTGCACTCCACGGCCCGGGCGGCGGGGGTGGCGGTGGATGCTTCATCACTTCCGAGCAGCTCACACCTGCCAGTCTTACGTTTACTTTGGCCGGAGGCATCAACGGTCGCAACCTGGCCTTCGCCGACGTTCGTAACTCGGTCTATCTGGCCGAGGGTGGGCAGCCGGGCGCTGTCGGGTATCGCTCACCTGTACCAGAGAATCGCACTCCACCTCCTCCGATCGCTGTGAAGGCACTGCCCGACTACACGGTGTGTATAGGCGACTCCATTGTGTTGGATTGTGCCGTGACAGGCCGTGCCGATACGATCATCTGGACCACCGCTAAGGGGAAGATCGTGGGTCGGACGTCGCGTGCCGGCGTTCGAGCAACGGTTTCGGATACGTTCTTCGTCAGGGCTATCGGCCCCACTGGATGCTGGGCCACGGACACGGTGGTGATCAGCGTGCGGGATGCATGGAATCTTGCATTCGATTCGCTGGATCTTGGCTTTTTGCGTTGCAGCACTCCGATCGATACCGTTATCATCCTGCATAATCGTACCGCGCGAAGCGCCTCGGTGCGCCGCTGGTCAGTTGGCGATAGCACGACAGTTCGGTTACTGACGCCCGCTGACAGTGTTGCAAGCCGTGACAGCTTGGCCGTGCGTCTGCGTGTTTCACCCGGTGACAAACTGGGCAGGTTCGTCTGCCCCGTTACGGCCGTCGTGACACCGTGTGACTCTGCCATCGTCGGTGTTGTGTCATGGACCAGGCTCGATAGACCGATCGACATACGCCCCGACACGGTCATCATGCCTCAGATCGAGACGTGCACTTCTCGATCTGAGGAAGTGTTTGTGACACTTCAGTTTACCGGTGCCAACATCGTCATTGAAGATGTCTTGACTGACACAGTTGCAACTGCATCGATCGCCACGCCAAGGCCAATGGCCGACGGTGATTCACTAACGGTGCGAGTGTTATGGTCACCCACGCGGAGTGCTCCCACTGGACGCATCGGGTTTGTCGTCCGCGACAGTGCCTGCCTAGATACGCTATGGATGACGGTGACCGGTCCGATAAAAGCCCCCTACTTGGTGGCACCGGACACGGTGTTTGCCGATACGCTAACGCTCTGCGAAGATTCCGTGCGTATCGTGAAGATCCCGGTGATGGCCGACTCGGTGACGGCTTGGGTCGTTGACAGCGTGAGCATCCGCGGACCCGGCACGACGACTCTGGTACGAGGCGTTACCATTCGCGGGCTCGACACGCTCGTTGTTGAGGCTCGTCCGGGAGCCGTCGGCTCATATGAGATCGAACTGCGCATGAGACTACTACCATGCGACACGGTGGTGTCGATCCTTGTGCGAGGCTTCGCTCGAGACGCGGCCATCCGTTCCACGACACGGCTGACCTATACCGAACGGTACATTGGCCGACGTCAGATCCTGGTCGCATCCTACGTCAATACTGGGACGACCATCTGCACGCTCCGCGTCGTGAAGACACCACAGGCCCCCTTCCGCATCCTGCGGATTACCCCCGTGCTGCCCGCAGAGATCGGCATTGCAGACTCAGTGACGATCGAGATCGAGTACCTGCAGACATTTGGCGCATTTGCCGACAGTTTGCTGCTAGAACGCTCCGAGCCGTGCGCGACGCTGATCCGTACGGACCTTTTGGGCGAGGGGAAAGCCGTTACACGAATTCGCATTCCCGACATCACCGTCCGAACGGGTGAGGTGGTTGAAGTTCCGGTACTTCTAACCGGCCGACCGGACATCGACTCGGCTCTTCTTGACACGTTTGCCGTGCGCTATGCCTGGCGTTCGACCGAGGCATCCGTTGAACCCGGCTCAGACGGTCGCTCCCGCTGGCTCGTTCAGTCAAGGGGCGACTCCAGCATTGCCGACATCGTTGGAACGTGGGATGGCTCAGATACACTGGCAATCATTCCCATGCGGTCATTACTGTCACTGTCTTCAACGACCGAGCTGATCTTCGACCGCTCGCCGGGCTTTGCCTGGCTCGGCCAGCCAAGTGACGTTGATTACGATGACGGATCGCTCGTGATCGATGAGGTCTGTGCTGGACGTCGGCTGCGGGCCGTGGGTTTTGACGATGCACCGCGTCCATCGATTCATCCGTCACCGATCGAAAGCACCATGCACATTCGCCTGCCCTCACTTCGTGAGGGCACGGTGAACATTCTCGTTCATGACATGCTCGGTCGGCAAGTTCTACGGCACGTTGAATCGCTGAGCTCAGAGAGCTCATCACACACGTGCGCCGTCGATGTCACAGGCCTGACTTCGGGATGCTACATGGTACGAATTGAAACGCCTGACGGGTCAGCCGATCTGCCGGTAACGGTGCGCTAAGGCCCCGCGGGATGGTCACTCAACAAGGTGGCCCATCGCCCCCTGACGAAAGTCAAGGAACGCCTGACGGATCTCATCTTCGGTGTTCATCACGAACGGACCGTAAGCCAGAATCGGTTCGTCAAGGGGCTCCCCTGCCAGCAGCAGGATGTCGGTCTCTTCGGTGGCTTCTATTGAGATGTTCTGGCCATGTTCGGAGAACACCACCAGCTTGTGCCTACCAACCGTATGCTCGCCGTTGATACGCAGCGTGCCCCCGAGCACATAGAGCAGGAGCGTCCGCATTGCCGGCACCTCAAGCTCACCAGAGGCTCCAGACGCGATGTGCCCCATTGCCGCCATGATCGGCGACTGTGTGGTGGCCGGACCGTGAGCGCTGCCGAGCTGACCGGCAACGAGGCGTAATTCACCCTTGCCACCGAGGATCGCCACTGTCGGTATGTCATGACGGTGGAGCTCCTGATACGCAGGCTCCATCATCTTCTTCGCAGCAGGCAGGTTGATCCAGAGCTGAATGATCTCAAGTTCGCCCCCTTCAAGCAGCAGCTGCTCTGACGGGCCCTCGCTATGGATGATACCTCGTCCACTGGTAATCCACTGAACTTCGCCGGCGCTGATGGATCCTTCGTTACCGAGGGAGTCACGGTGCAGTAAACTCCCCCGGTAAACAAACGATACCGGCTCAAAGCCGCGATGAGGATGCGGATCGACGCGCCCGTGAAACTCCCCCGGCACGACTGGCTGCGGGCCGGCATGATGCAGAAGAATGAACGGGTCCGCGTCGTGTAATGCCGCCACCGGAAGGGGCTGCTTGACGTTGAGCGGGCCGACATTGGTCAGCAACGAGTCGGTGATCAGGTGTACGGGGCGCAGCATTGCTCAGCTCTTCTGAAGTTGGATGTTGAGTTGGAGTTTCACGGCGTCGGAAACAACGATACCACCAGCCTCGGTAACGGCATCCCAAGCAAGACCGAACTCCTTGCGATTGATCGTTCCGGCAATCTCAAACCCAGCCTTGGTGTTGCCATAGAAGTCCGTCATCTGTCCACCGTACTCAGCCAACAGCGTCACGTTCTTGGTCACGTCGCGAATCGTCAGGTCACCAGCGAGCTCAAAGGTACCATCACCCTTCGGCGCAAATGACGTAGAGGCAAAACGCATTGTCGGATACGTCTCGGCAGCAAAGAAGTCCGCACTTTTAAGGTGCCCGTCACGCATTTCGTTCTTCGTCGAGATGCTGTTGACGTCTGCTTCGAACACGATGGCCGCATCCGAAAAATCATCGTTCTCTGCCTCGACGGTGACCTTGTACGAGGTGAACTCCCCCGTTACCGTATTGATCATCAGGTGCTTGACCTTGAATTGCACATCCGAATGCAATGGATCTACGTTCCATGTTGCCATGATTAAACTCCTTTGTGTAGGTGAATGTATTTGCGTGTTGCAACACAAATATAAGGAGGTTTCAGTGTTCTGGTGTTGGTCGATGGTCTTTGGTCAATACCCAGCCACGTGCGTACCGCCTTGGATTATCGTTACGCCACTGGATGTACCGAGTCGTGCAGCGCCAGCATCGAGCATGGCACTGGCGGTAGCGGCGTCGCGGATGCCGCCGGAGGCTTTGACGAGTACACTTGGGCCTACGTGCTGGCGAAGCAATCGGACATCATCGAGTGTAGCCCCACCAGTAGAAAAGCCGGTAGATGTCTTGATGAAGTTTGCACCGGCATTCGTGACGACGTCGCACATGAGCAGCTTTTCATCGTGCGTTAACAGGCAGGTTTCAATGATGACCTTGATGATCGCCCCATGATCATGCACAGCAGCGGTGACCTCGCGAACGTCATTGGCCAGACGGTCATGCTGACCGCTCTTGAGTGCGGTGATCGATGCCACCATGTCGATCTCCCGAGCACCGTTACGAATCGCATCGATGGCTTCGTACACCTTTGTGCTAGTTGTTGATGCACCAAGCGGAAAACCGATCACTGTGCAAACAGGCAGCGGATCGTCACCCAGCATGCGTCGCGCGTCGGCAACATGCCACGGCAGAATACAGACGCTTGCAAAGCGGTGCTGGACGGCTTCGTGAACGAGCGTCTGAACGCTCTCGAGAGTGCTTTCGGGTTTGAGAACCGTGTGATCGATGGTCGCTGCAATGGCGTTAGTGTTCATGGTAAATAGTGCGAGTTACTGGATATCGATCTCTCGTCCGATGATCTGCGGCGGACGGTACTGGTGAAGCCCGAAGGCTGAGAAGAGCTGATTGACGGCGAAGATCACACCCGAGACCTTGCCCGATAGGGGGTCGTAGGCTACATCGAAGCGGTAGGTGGCATTGACCCCAGATGCCTTGAGGTTGTGGATGCGGATTCCGGCACCGATGGCGTTGCGATAGCGGGACATCAGAAACGGGACGTTCTGGTTGAAGACGGTGCCAATGTCATGGAACACCACAGCACTCAAACCGAAGATCCACCATTGCACGCGCGGGAACCAGCGAAGCTCGGTATTCATCACCAGGCGGCTGTCTCCAGCAAGAGCATTAGCATCAAGGCTACGCATGCCCGACTCCGGGTCGAGCACCAGCTGGTGAAAACCGTCCCAGTTCCAGACTGTCTGCGAACGCAGCCGCGATGTCAGTACGAGAGAAGGGTCAATGCGCCAGTGTCCAATTCCTAGAAGATCGAGCGCTGTGCTGCGGGCAGTAGAGCCTGAAAATCCCGTACCGGCCGAGATGCGTCCGAAGGCATAGAGTGTTGGCGTGAGCAGACTCGACTGCTCGGCTTCGCCAGCGATGTACCAGAATGATGGTCCGTCGTGGCCCATCGAGAAGACGCGGCCCAAAATAGCGCTACCCCAGGCCCCCTGCTGCAAGTCCTCAGTCTCGTAGCCATTGAGAAACTGTGTGCGAGAAAACTCTTGTGAGATCGACGAAAAACCCACCAGAAGATGGGCCGTGTTGTCAAATGCCTGACGTGAAGTGGGGTCGACCCGCCGCACGCTGCTTGCGCGAGCAGCCACCGTGACAAAGCGGCGGTCGCGCTCGCCGTCAGCTTGCGAGACCCACCCGTCAAACGTGCGCTCGGTAAACGGCAAAAGCCGTGGCTGCGCGGCACCGGCATCGTAGGCGAAGTCACTGCCGAAGGCATTGCTTAGACGCACATTGAATGCCCATGGAGTAAACAATCGCCAGTAAGGTTGCCCAAATGACACGTCCTGATCGGTTCGGTAGCGGTTGGCTGAAAAAAGGATATTGGCACTGATCCCGCTGCTGAAGAGCCGACGCAGACCAAGGTCGATCATTCCCTGCATGCCGATGTCATTCTCGGTTCGATTCATGGCCAGCACCTTGGCTCGCGATGCGCTACCAAGGAGATTCACCTCCTCGATCTGACCACCCAGAGTTGAAATGCCTCCACCCGTGCTGACAACGACAGCGGGGTCAAGCGACCACCGGTCCTGAGCCTCAATAATCACATCAGCGCTGTCGCCAGTGCGATCGTGACGCACGCGAATTGAGCTAAACACACGTGCCTGGCGCAGTACGCGCTCAGTCTCGAGCAGGTCAACAGTGTCAAGCTCATCGCCGACGTCGAAAAACACCTCGTCATCAATCACGTTCTGACGCGTGAGCACATGCAGGGCATTCAGCCAGCTTGCTGCGAAGAACCAGTCATCGTCTGCACGGTTGAAAACATCCTTTTGCTCGATGCGAATCGATCGGATCACGGCAGCATTTTCCTGTGCCGTGACACTCAACGACCCGACGATGATCACGACGGAGATGACCCGCAAGGTCATGACAAGGGGCTGGCACTGCCTCACGCTGAATCCCCGTCCGATGATGAATTGCGGAACCGGTCGATGCAGGCACGCACGTCACTGGCAGAGCGGCATCGAAGCGCATCCGCAGCAAGGACCTGGGCCTTCAGCGAATCAAGCTGCCGGATGCGCAGCCGCACATCATGCAGAAGGAACGAGGATACGCTGACGCCTGTAACGCCGAGTCCAACGAGGACATCAAGAGCTGCTGACTGACCGGCCATTTCTCCGCACACTGTAACACCGATACCGGCGGCACGAGCTGCAGCAACCGTCATGGCAACGAGTTTCAGGACCGCAGGATGCAGACCATCCGAGACGTTCGAAACGAGGTCGTTGGTGCGATCCGCGGCAAGAGTGTACTGTGTAAGATCGTTCGTCCCGATGGAGAAAAAGTCGACCTGGTCGGCAAAAAACTCAGCCGATAGAGCCGCAGCCGGCGTCTCGATCATAATGCCGACGGGCATTGGCGGACAATCCCCATTGACTCTGGCGTGAGCCTGGCGACATTCTTCAATGATCTCAAGGCCTCGGTCTAGCTCTTGCTGCGTGGTAATCATCGGCAGCATGCATTTGATCGGATGCTCCCGAGCAACAGAGAGAAGTGCCGATATCTGGTTCCGAAGAATCTCGGGCTGAGAAAGCAGGAACCGCGTTCCACGCAATCCAAGAGCAGGATTGTCCTCAACGTAGGTTTGGCCGACGTCGATCTTATCGCCGCCAAAATCAAAGACACGAAAGGTGATCGGAATCGCACCGGCCCCTTTACACACTTCCGTGTACCATTGAATCTGTTCGGAAACCGTTGGAATTTCGTTTTTCGAGGCGATCATCATTTCAGTACGAACCAGACCCAGCCCCTCAGCTCCATACCTCATGGCCATCGGCACCTGCTCGGGCACATCGATATTGGCCTCGACGCTGATGCGATTCCCGTCAAGCGTC
>JBILLF010000110.1:0-5313 GCA_044376225.1 Patescibacteria group bacterium
GCAGCCCGTCGGCCAAAGCTCATACGGGTCTCTCTGCAACAATGATCACCCGCTCGCATTGGGACTCATCGAACGGAGCTCCATCGTAGGAACCGAACTCCTGAACGAGGGCGAGCCCTGCCTGTTGCATGAGCATCCGAAGTTGATCAGGCGTGTACATCCAGACGCGCTCCTCGAATGTATGCTCGGCCTGACATGGGACGTTGATAGTGATGCGCTTGCGAACGTATGGCTCGTCAATCCACCGCTCCTGAATGACGGTGGTCTCACCGATCATTGACATCGACTCCGCGACGAGCGTCTTGCGCAGTACCTCGGCGTTGAAGAAGTCCATCACAAGACGTCCGCCGGGCATCAAATGATCATAAATCGTGCTGAACACTTTGCAGTGTTCGTTGTGATCTTCGAAGTATCCGAAACTCGTGAACAGGTTGGCAATAAGGGCGTAGGCGTCAGAAGGATAGGGGCCGCGGATATCGCCCACGACGTAGGTGGCATTCGAATGTGCGTTGAATTCCCTGGCATAGTCGATGAGCCGGCGGGAGTAATCGAGACCCGTTACTTGGTAGCCCCGTTCGGCAAGTGCTATGGAGTGGCGTCCAAAGCCGCAGCAAAGGTCCAGGATCTCAGCCCCGTGTGGGATGTGCATCGTATGGTCGATCAGCTGCACCACTTGGCGCGCTTCGGCATCACCGCGGTGACGATAGAGTTGCATGTACCATGGCGACTCGAACCACGAGGCATACCATGACGGCGTTTGGGTGGTCTGCGCGGCGCTCACAGTGGTGTACGCCCCTGGAATGCCCGTGCCAGCGTGGCATCGTCGGCAAACTCCAAGTCAGAACCCATCGGCACACCTCTGGCAATCCGTGTGATGCGAACGCCGAGCGGTGATGCCATCTTCGCAATGTACTGTGTGGTGACTTCACCCTCGACGTTTGGGTTGAGAGCCAGGATGACCTCGTCCACTTCGGGCGTTAGGCGGGCAATGAGCTCCTTTATGCGCAGGTCTTCAGGGCCGATGCCGTCAAGCGGACTCAGCGCTCCGTGCAGAACATGATAGCGTCCACGGTAGTCTCCCGTACGTTCAATGGCCATCACATCCGAGGGCTGCTCAACGACGCATATCAGTGATGAAAGGCGCTTTTCTGACGAACAGATTCCGCATATGTCGGCATCTGTGAACGTGTGACACATACTGCACTCGCGCACGCGCGCGCGCATGTCCGTAAGGGCCGCAGCAAACTGTTCGACCTCATGCGGGGTTTGCCGCAGCAAGTGAAAGGCCAAGCGCCTGGCCGTCTTCTTTCCAATTGTTGGTAACGAAGCAAAAAGCTCAACGACGCGTTCGATCGATTCAGACGGAAGCATGACGCAAAAATACCACGGCCCAGCCCCCTGACTGCTGTATTTTCGCCAAACAAATCGGTCGATGGTTCGTTCTTCGTCCGCAGTTACCGCCGAATCATGCAAGGGACTATACATGGGTATCTTTTCGCGTATTGCCGACCTTTTCCGTGCTGGTGCCAATGATGCACTCGACCGGGCTGAGGACCCGGAGAAAATGCTCAAGCAGGCCGTGCTGGACATGGAGGAATCCGTCAACCAGACCACTCTGGCTGTTGCCAATGCTATCGCCAATGAGCGCAGTCTCGAGAAACGGATCTCGTCGCAGAAGGCCGAAAGTGCCAGCTGGCAGGAGAAGGCCATGCAGGCCCTCAATGCCGGACGTGACGATCTGGCACGCGCTGCCTTGGAGAAGAAGGCCATCGCCGACAAGAACGTGGCCGAGCTGATGCCGACACATGATCAGGCACGTATGACAACGGCGAAGATTCGAGAGCAGCTTGATGGTATCAAGCGCAAGCTCGATGAAGCGCGTTCGCGCCAGAGCACGCTCATTGCCCGTTCCCAAGCAGCCAAGGCCCAAGCCCAGATCGCCAAGTCGGCCGCCGGTATCGGAACAGACGCGTTCAGCAAGTTCGATAAGTACGAGGCCAAGATCGAGAAGCTCGAAGCCGAGGCCTCAGCATTTGAGCAGTTGGCCGGCGAGAACACACAGCTCGACGAGGAGTTCCGGAAACTGTCCTCAACTGGCAAGGTTGATCAGGATCTGCTCGAGCTCAAGAAGCAAATGGGATTACTCGAGCCGCCGAAGGAAGGGTGATCAGCGCACGCGGATGCGGATGTTGCGGTTTAGAAAGCGTCCCTGAGGCGTCACGTCGCTAAACGGGGAGGACTGCGACGATGTAACGAACGTGAAGTTCTTCGTTGTGATGGTCCGTATGTAGGCCTCGGTATTGGCCGCCCGATTGCCCGATAGCTGACGGTTTCGCTCTTGGGAGCCGAGTATGTCTGCGCTACCTTCAATGACAATGGTGGCACCTTCCGGGAGCTGATCAGCAAGCTGACGTAGCAGAGTCTTGACGTCGTCAAGTAGCTCGGCGCTATTGTAGTCAAAGCGAAGCACGGCTTCGAATCCTTCAGTGCTCAGAGCAATGCGCCGACTTGTGAGCTTTTCCTTCGGGATCATCAATTTCATTTCGGCGTATTGTCCACCGCTCGATGATGACGTTGGAACAACAGAAGGGGGCTTGCCGGAATTGTCAAGGCGCATAATCACCGGGGCAGTGACCGTGGCATCAAGCGATCCAACAACCGTGTCACGTCCTCCGATCGTGATCGTCTGGCCGCTTGGCTGCGCATCCGGCGCTCCGCCCTGAAAACGTGAGCGCACGGTGGCCGTGCCTCGCAGTTCGGCAAACTCCTCGGTAAGGACAAATCGTTGCAGCGGTGCATTCTGCACCACAATGTCAACCCGGCGGTTTTCGGCCCGCCCACCCGGCAGATCTGCATTCGATGCGATTCGCGGGGCGGTAAGAGCTATGAAGGTGATCGATGAATTCGGTACTCCGAGACCAAGCAAGCCCGTGCGCACGGCTTCTGCCCGACGCTTGGCGAGCGCTAGTCCCTCAGGTTCGGTGCCGGTGCCGCTCGTAGCCCCTTCTAGGACAATGCGAGCAGAAGGATTCGATGCAACGATCGCAGCGATGCGCGGTAAGATCCAGTCGTGGGCGGAAACGGCATCGGTGCTCATCGTGCTGCCATCGGCACGTGTACGATATGACGATGGGATGTCGGCCTGCGCACTGTCAAAGAACACGGCGTTGACGATCGGAGTCGAGGCCCGCAGAAGGTTGCCTGTGACGATCTCTCCATTGAAGGAGCGGGGCTCAAGCACCAGGGCTGGTGGTGGATAGACGGGCGTGATGACATCCTCTACGATGACCGGTGGCGGTGGCGGCGGAGCAATCACCGGCTTTTTCGTGAAGGAGAATCGCAATGCCAGATCGGCCCTAAGGGTAAGGGGCTTCCACGATGCATCGGTGACAAGGTTGCCGAGGAAGTAGTCGGCACTCACGCGTGGCACGAAGCTGATGCGCTCCGATAGAGGAATGAACGATTCCAGTCCAGCCGAGAGCGAGAACATCAGTGTTGAGCGGGACTGCAGAGCCCCCTGACGGATTGTGCGCTCCTGCACCGGCTGTCCGGCTTCATAGAACACGGCGGTCTCAGGACTGACGACGCTCTCGCGTTGAACGAAGGTGGCCGTCATTGGTAAGGCCAACCGAGGTCCGATGCTCAATCCAAGCGTCCGGTGTTGAAGACTACCGATAAGTGGTATCTGCAACTGAGCAGCGACATCAAGGTTCGACAGTATGACATCGAGCGTGTAGAGAGTGGTCATCGTCACATCTGCACCGGTAGCACTGTCGCGCAGCGGATAGGTGTTGTTCCGTGTGAACGCTCCGCCACGATTGGTAAAGCCCACTTCGAGGCCAAGCGCGCCCCATGTTGCGATGGGCAGCTCGAGAGCCGCAAAGCCTCCCGGACCGCTTCCAGAGCCCGAGCTGAGAACGCCGCAGTCGAGTATTCCACCAGTGGAGCTTATGGAGCCACTGTGAGTGGTACTGGCCAGCCCGCCGCCAAGGCGCAGGGCCAGGGTTTCGGTGGCAGGGGGTTGAGCACGCAAGTACGTGCTGATGATGACAAGGCAGAGGAGCGTTCGAGCGAGCATGGGGCAAAGATAGGGGGCAGACATCACCACGTCAGCCGAAGGTTCACGGCTACCAGGGTTGATGGTGTGGGCCCGGCCGAAAGGCTAAGCTTCTCACCTGTATCGAACGTATAGAGTTCCGCACCCACATAGGCGTCCACGGCAGCCAGCGCGTAGGTGATCAGAAAAACCACCCCCGACAAGTCACGATTATCTCGGAAGGCCTCTCGGCGCCGCAGCAGCAGGTCAATGGTGGACGCATTTTCACCGCCGGCCACGGCGGTATTGTAGGCTGTAGCGGCATCAATGAAGCTGGCATTGTTACGAAAGAACAACACTGCCGAAGTCGCTGCCACACCCGCAAAGAGTGGTGCCTTCCAGTAGTTCTCGGTATAGATCTGACCCAGCCCCGGCAGGAGCAGGGAGTATGTGATTGCTGTGGAGGTGGACTTCACGGGTCGGGCATGCGGCGATTCTGCCGCCAGCGAATCGGCGGGCGTTGCAAGCGTCCTGACGCTACAGAACACAACTAGAACGACTGTGAGGTACGTGCCTATGGAACGCATGCAACGACCTCGATCTCCACTCGAGCGTCCTTGGGAAGCCTTGCAACTTCAACAGCCGAGCGTGCAGGACGGTGCTCAGCCATTTGCTCCGCATAGACCGCATTCATTTCGGCAAAGTCACCCATGTTCTTCAGGAACACGGTGGTTTTGACGATCGAGGTCATCTCTACCCCCTGCGAAGCCAAGATCGCGCGGATGTTGGCAAACACCTGGCGTGTCTCCTCAGCGATCGTTCCAGTGACCATTGTGCCGTCGGCACGCAGTGGAATCTGGCCACTGAGGAAGATCATGTTACCAGAGCAGGCAACACCGTGGGAGTATGGTCCGATGGGGGCTGCTGCTGCATCGGCTGAAAAGGGGCGAATAGTGTGTGTGCTCATGGTCGTACAGGAGTTGATAATGAGCGCGCTCAGCGCTGTTACGGTTATGGATACAACTGGTTTTATCTCGGGGCTCCCGTGTCTCGATTGATGATGAATACTTCCTCATTGGGACGGATGTAGCCGTAGCGTTCTCGGGCAAGGCGCTCGATCTCGGTGCTATCGGTTTCGAGAATACGGACCTGACGTCGCAGACTGTCCGAGGTCGCCTTGAGTGTGGTCATGGTCTGCTCAAGCTGCTCGGTTTCGGACATCAAGGAAAGTCTCGTGATGACTCCGTAGTTCGAAAACAGCACAAAGACCACGACCA
>JBILLF010000111.1:0-5305 GCA_044376225.1 Patescibacteria group bacterium
AATTGATTGCAATGGGGCATGTCCCCTGTTTTCCCAGGGCTGAAGCCATGGGCAGTTATGCGAAGAGCAGGATCCGTCTTCATAACCTATGGGCCCCGGCCTGCGCCGGGGCGACGGGGCGTGCGCCGGGGCGACGGAATGGGCGCATGGGCCCCGGCCTGCGCCGGGGCGACGAGGCGTCACTCGTCACTCGTCACTCGTCACTCATCACCCTTCCCCTCAACTCCTCCAACCCTGGATTACCGACGCTGCCGAGGGCGCTGCCGTCGATGAGCGTTGAGGGACGCGTAAACGTACCGTTCTTTAGTTCTTCGGCTACCATGCGGTAGGCGTCGCGGAAGGGGATGCCGGTGCGGACGAGTTCCTCGACACGGGCCACGCTGAACACGGGGTCGTAGGAAGAGTCTTGCAGGAGGTTGTGGACGGGTGTGATGTGCGGCACAACATGCAGCGCAACGTCAAGTAGAAGCTGGGCTTCGTCGATAGCATCGACGATGACGTCTTTGATGAACTGCATGTCGCGGTGGTAGCCCGACGGAAGGTTGGTGAGCATGGTCGAAATTTCGTGCGACACGGACTGCATGCGGTTGCAGCGTGCACGGAGCACTTCGAATACATCAGGGTTGCGCTTGTGCGGCATGATGCTCGAGCCAGTGGTGAACTCCTCGGGCAACGTAATGAAGCCGTAGTTCTGACTCGCATACTGCACAACATCGGCAGCGAAACGTGCGAGCGTGGAAAGGGGCTGAGCAAGCGCAATGGCTGCGAGCTTCTCGGTGCGTCCGCGCGACATTTGCGCAAACGTACTGGTAACATGCACACGGTCGAAGTTCAGCGCGCGCGTGGTAAGCCCCCTGTCAAGCGGAAGCGACGTGCCATATCCGGCAGCACTGCCAAGCGGATTGGCGTTGGCCGCATCAATGCCCATGTCCAGCACGCGCAGGTCTTCGATGAGGGCCTCGGCATAGCCGCCAAACCAGAGACCAAAGCTCGATGGCATGGCGATCTGAAAGTGCGTATAGCCTGGCAGCTCCACGGTGTTGTACTTCTCTGCAAGCGTGATGAGCAGCTCAGCGAGTTCCTTGACGCGCATGCGCGTGCTGCGGAGTTCGTGACGCAAGAAAAGCTTGAGATCGACAAGCACCTGATCGTTGCGGCTGCGTCCGGTGTGGATCTTCTTGCCCACATCGCCAAGCTTCTGCGTCAGCACGGCCTCGACGTGCGAGTGAATGTCCTCGCAGGCAGGGTCGATCACGATCCCGTTGCGGTCGATCTCTTCAAGCAGCTCTGATAATGCCGCCGTAAGCTGACGTCGCTCATCGTCGGAGATGAGGCCAACAGCGCCCAGCATCTCGGCATGAGCAATCGAGCCCACAACGTCCCAGCGCGCAAGACGCGTATCAACGTCACGGTCACGGCCGACGGTGAACGACTCCATCAATGAATCGATTGGAGCCCCTTTGTCCCATGGCTTCATTGCAGACTCCGCATGGTTGTTTCGAGCAGATGAATGAACGTGGCAATGCCCGACTCAACCTCGTCCGTGCCGATCCACTCGTCGGGCGTATGCGAGCGGGCACTGTTGCCGGGACCGATCTTCAGCGATGGAACACCAACTGGCAACAGAGCCTGGTCGGACATCGTGGGGCTGGCGTAGGCCTGCATGCCCAGAGAGAGACCAGATACCACAAGTGGATGGTTCATGGCGATGGATGAGGAACGCAGCCTCATGGAACGGGGCTGACAGTCGCAGCTCACATGCTCGCGGATAACTGCCAGCACATCCTCGTGCGAATGCGATCCGGGCACACGCACATCAACAACGGCCGTGCACACGTCGGGGACGACGTTGTGCTGCGTGCCAGCATTGATCTGCGTGACGGTCATGGATACTTCGCCGAGGTCGCTGGTGGCATCGGCAAATTGAAACGTGCGGAACCACTCGATGTCAGCAAGGGCGGCGTAGATGGCGTTGACACCTTCCTTGCGGGCTGCGTGACCCGTCCGTCCGTGCCATGTGCAGTCGAGTACCATGAGCCCCCTTTCAGCCACGGCCATCTGCATCTGCGTGGGCTCGCCCACAAGGGCACAGGCAAGAGGATACTTGTCAAAGACCTCTCGCGCCAGCAGGTCCATGCCGCCATCGCCGCTTACCTCTTCCTCGGCCGTTGCGGCAAAGGCGAATTGGACGGGAGTATGGGGCTTATCAGACATGTGCAGATACGCAGCCAGCATCATCACGAGTGCCCCACCGGCATCATTGGAACCAAGGCCGTAGAGACGTCCGTCGATCTCGGTTGGAGTGAACGGATCGTGCGTCCATCCGCCCCCTGGCCGAACCGTATCGTGATGCGAATTGAGAAGCCACAGGGGGCGAGCATCCCGCTCGGGAATCGAAACAACGTTGTTGCCAAGACGCATCACAGGACGTCCGGCAGCGCGAAGCACGGATTCAATGACATCGGCTGTGGCATCTTCCTGTCGGGAAAATGATGGCGTAGCGATGAGCTGTTTGAGCAGATCGATCATATGACGCGCGTCCCCTTCATCGTTCCGCAGTCGTCGGCATGCTGGATCACCACCGTAGCGCCAGCTTCAGCCGCACGAACGGCATTGGTGATCTTCGGCATCATACCCTTTGTTATTACTCCGCGCTCGATGAGTCCCGCGACGTCGGCTGCACAAACAACGGGGATGACCGATGAAGGATCATCGATCGACGTGAGCACGCCATGTTGCTCAAAGACAAAGTGAAGAGATACAGGCTCGTCACCACTCACGGAGGACTTCGCCAGAGCTATGGCGATATCTGCCGCCATGGTGTCAGCGTTGGTATTCAGTAGCTGTCCGGCACCGTCATGCGTAATGGGTGCAACGACAACGCCGAGACCCTGATCAAGCAGGGTGCGAAGTTGCGCGGAATTGACGTGGTCAACATCACCGACAAAGCCGAAGTCGAGCGTCGGATGCTCCCGCCGATGGGCCCGAACAAGGTCGGCATCGGCACCGGTCACTCCGATGCTGGGTCGCCCCATTGCATGAAGCTCAGCAACGAGCGTCTTGTTCACATTGCCGGCGTAGGCCATCACCACGATCTCCAGCGTGGCCGCATCGGTTACGCGACGTCCATCGACAATTGTCTGCGGGACGTTTAGCTGTCGGGCCAGACGTGTAGCGACAACTCCCCCGCCATGCACTAGAACGCAAGGCTCGTCAGTACGAGCGATGGCCGTCAAGACCCTTTCGCGCAAGTGCGGCGAATCGATGATGGCACCACCGATCTTGATGACGCGCATCAGCCGAGACCCTCGAGCATGTATGACAACACGGTCTGGGCCGACACCACGCGGTTAGCCGCCTGGGGAATCACGATCGACGTGGGCGCATCGATCACCGCATCGTCAACGATCATGTTGCGCCGCACCGGCAGGCAGTGCATGAACTTGGCGTTGTTGGTGCGCGACATTGCCTCCGGCGTTACGGTCCAGCGCTTATCCTGCGACAGGATAGCCCCATAGGGCTCAACGGCCGACCAGTTCTTGGCGTAGATGAAGTCGGCTCCGTCGAACGCGGCATCACGATCATGCGTCACTGTAGCGTCACCTACGAAGGACGGATCGAGGTCGTACCCTTCAGGATGCGTAACAACCAACTCAACATCTGCATGACGCATCCACTCCACAAAGGAGTTGGCCACTGCCTGCGGAAGGGCCTTGGGATGAGGTGCCCAGGTCAGAACCACCTTCGGACGCTGACGCGTCTTTTGCTGTTCGATGGTGATGAGGTCGGCAAAGCTCTGCAGGGGGTGACGTGTGGCACTCTCGAGACTGATGACCGGAACGCCTGCATAGGCGATAAACTTTTCGAGTACCGTCTCCTGATAGTCGTGCGCACGATCGGTAAGGCCGGCAAAGGTTCGCAGGCCCAATACATCGCAGTACTGCCCCATCACCGCGGCCGCTTCCTTGATGTGCTCGGTGGTCGATCCATCCATGACCACGCCGTCGCGTGTTTCAAGCGTCCACGAGTCGCTGCCGGCATTCAGAACGATCGTCTCTGCACCCAGCAGAGAGGCAGCCTTCTGCGTGCTCATGCGCGTGCGAAGAGACGGGTTCATAAACAGCAGGCCCACCGTTCGACGGCGTCCAAGAGCGTCGTTGCTCCACGGATCTCTTGCATAGCCGAGAGCGCGATCCATGGCCGCCTGTAGTCCCGGACCATTCACAATGTCGTGTACCGACGTAAATCGTTTCATCAGGGGGCTCCTAATACACCGACGCCTTTGTGTGAAGTCCGGCCGTTTCAGTAAGACCGAACATCAGATTCATGTTCTGCACTGCCTGACCGCTGGCCCCTTTCAGGAGGTTGTCGATCACGCTGACGATGCTGAGCGCTGACTCCGAGGCAACAAGTCCGATGTGACACATGTTTGTATTGACAACGGACTTTAGCGATGGTTCGGCATCAACGATCTGCACAAAGTGGTGGTTGACGTATCGCTGACGGTAGAGCTCCGTCACCTTGTCGATATTCCAGCGTCCGGGCAGGACGCAGCTCGCATGAATGCCCCGCGTGAACGGGCCGCGCACGGGAACGAAGTGCAGATCAACGTCTCCCAGCGTTTGGCGGATCTCTGCCTCGTGCTGGTGCGAGAAGGTCTTGTAGGTGCTGACGTTCGAGTCGCGCCAGGAAAAATGCGTCGTGTCGGACGGCTGCACGCCGGCACCGGTGGACCCAGTGATGGCATGGACGACAACCGTGCTGCCGAGCTGTGAGGTCTCTGCCAGTGGCAGTAGCGCAAGCTCAATAGCCGTGGCAAAGCAGCCGGGGTTGGCGATACGCGTTGCTCGAGAGATGTGCTCGCGGTTTACTTCCGGTAGACCATAGACAAAGTCGGAATGAGCCGCAGTATTGCGATGATCTGTGCTGAGGTCAATCAGACGCGTCGATGCATGCTGCGGATGATCGGCAATCCATCGAGCGCTGTGACCGTGACCGAGACACAGGAAGATGACGTCGGCCTCGTCAACACCGTCAACGCACCGAATATCCGTCCACCCGGCAAGATCCGGATGCACTTCGGCCAGGGGGCGTCCAGCCGACGAACTGCTGACGGCAACAAGCCCCTTTTCACCCACCTCGGGGTGTGACAGCAGTAGTCGAATGAGTTCACCGCCTGTGTAGCCGGCGGCTCCAACCACGGCGGCGCGAATCATGTCCGATCTCCATTCACCGATGACCACAGCGACGTGGCAAGGGCGCTGATGATCGAGAAACCCTTTGCGTCGTCGCCACTCCACGCGCG